>JBEBFX010000039.1:0-20044 GCA_040081735.1 Alphaproteobacteria bacterium
TCGGAGAACTGTGTATTGGGAAATAATGTTTCACGTGAAACATATGGGTCCGCACGTTGATTTTTACGGTAGTCAGGAATAAGGGTGGAAAATGCCAGAGCTAATTAAACTGAGCCATCATCGGTATGACGTCGTCGTCGTTGGGGGCGGCCATGCCGGGTGTGAGGCGGCAGCCGCTTCCGCCCGTGTTGGGGCGGCGACCCTGATGCTTACCCATCGGTTTGATACTCTGGGCGAAATGTCCTGTAATCCGGCTATTGGCGGTCTGGGAAAGGGTCATCTGGTGCGTGAAATCGACGCTCTGGACGGGTTGATGGGGCGGGTTGCCGATGCGTCCGGAATTCAATTTCGTTTATTAAACCGGCGCAAAGGCCCGGCCGTCCGAGGTCCCCGCGCCCAGGCGGACCGTGCGCTCTATCGACGGCACATGCGTATGGCGCTGGCGGAAACCAGCAATCTTGACATCCTTGAGGCAGCGGCGGCGGATTTTGAAATACACGCGGGACAGATAACAGCAGTAATAACCGAGACCGGGGAGCGCATTACCTGCGGGTCTGTCGTGTTGACGACCGGTACGTTTCTTAACGGTCTGATTCACATGGGTGAGTTTACGCAGCCGGCCGGCCGTGTGGGGGAAAAGCCAACGGTCGCTCTTGCAAAGACATTATATGGGCTAAATCTGCGGATGGGCCGACTGAAGACAGGCACCCCCCCGCGTCTTAGCGGCAAGACCATCAATTGGGCTGGACTGGAAGAACAGCCGGGGGATACACCACCAAGTCCTTTCTCGTTTCTGACCAAGGCTATCACCACACCACAGGTTAGTTGTCATATTACCCATACAAGTCCCGCCATGCATGCGCTTATTCGAGCTAACTTGCATCGGGCGCCAATCTATTCAGGTCAGATATCCGGAACCGGCCCGCGCTATTGTCCATCAATTGAGGATAAAGTGGTGCGATTTGCCGGCAAGACAACACATCAGATATTTCTTGAACCAGAAGGTCTGGATAGTGACTGGATCTATCCCAACGGCATTTCCACGTCACTCCCGGAAAGTGTGCAGCACGATATGGTCCGCACCATACCGGGACTTGAAAATGTTTCATTCCATCGGGCTGGGTACGCAATTGAATATGATTATGTGGATCCGAGGGAGTTGAAACCAACACTGGAAACCCATGCGGCTGGAGGCTTATATCTGGCCGGGCAAATTAACGGCACGACCGGCTATGAGGAAGCGGCCGCACAGGGGCTGATGGCGGGTATCAATGCGGCCCGTCGGGCCGGGGGCGGGGACGGCGTCACGCTTGACCGGGCCACAGCCTATATCGGGGTAATGATTGATGATCTGACAAGCAAGGGAGTAAGTGAGCCGTATCGCATGTTCACGTCGCGGGCGGAATACCGCTTGCGCCTTCGGGCCGATAATGCCGATCAGCGTCTGACCGCTTTGGGTCTGACGTGGGGTTGTGTCATGAACCCCAGAGCAGCAGCTTATACCATGAAACATCAGGAATTGGAAATTGCACGCCACGATCTGGCAACTCTAAGCCTGACCCCCACTCAGGCTGCCCGATTTGGGATACCGGTAAATCTGGACGGGATGTCGCGTTCAGCCATGCAATTGTTGAGTTATCCGGATATCGATTTGCACCGCCTGGGGGAAATCTGGCCGCAGTTAAAGCGATTTACGTCTGAGGCCGCCGAGCAGGTTCAAATTGACGCTCAATATGAAACTTATTTGCAACGTCAGGAGGCGGACATCCTGGCGCTTCGCAAGGATGAAGCGTTGCACTTACCGGACGATCTGGATTATGCGCATGTAGCTGGTCTGTCTACCGAGGTTAGACAAAAACTGTCAGCAGCGGCGCCAGCAACGCTGGGTCAGGCAGCGCGGCTGGAAGGCGTAACACCGGCGGCGCTTACCACGCTGCTGGTGCATGTGAAGAAGCGCCCGGCAAAAATTACGGCATGAGTTTTACGCGCGTTCCAACGGGATCGGGCCCGCCTTATGGGCCTGAGGATTTTAAACGTGAATTCGGCCTTTCCGATGGGGTGCTTGGCCGCCTGGAAAGTTACGCCGCTCTGTTGGTCAAATGGCAATTACGGATTAATCTGGTTGGCGGCAACACAATATCAGAGCTTTGGCATCGGCACATGCGGGACAGCGCGCAATTAATTGATCATATGCGCAATATTAATGCCCCATGGGTTGATATTGGGAGCGGCGCCGGATTTCCGGCGCTTGTAATGGCTATTGTTATCGGCGAAAGCCTGGCGCTACCTGTTCATCTGGTTGAAAGCGACAAAAGAAAAGCTATATTTCTGCGTGAAGTCATTCGTGTAACCGGCGCCGCCGCTCAGGTTCATGATATCAGGGTTGAAGATGTCCTTTCGCCGCATATTGGCGGAATGGCTGGGCTAATTACGGCCCGTGCGATAGCGCCGGTGCATCAAATATTAGAATTAGCCGAAGCGATCACGGATAAAGAAACACTTTATTTACTCTTGAAGGGTCAAGATGTAGATGATGAATTGACTTTCGCCGCAAAATATAGAAAAATGACCGTGAGCCAGCATCCAAGCCGAACTAATTCGGCGGGTAAGGTGCTGAGAATCACGGAGGTTGCCCGTGTCTGACGCACTTATCCCTAATCCCATAATTGTTTCACGTGAAACATTAACCCTGTCTACGCCCCGTATTATTGCTGTGGCAAATCAGAAAGGCGGGGTAGGTAAAACCACCACAGCCATTAATCTGGGAACCGCGCTAGCCGCCGTAGGGGAGCGCGTATTAGTGATCGATATTGACCCCCAGGGCAATGCCAGCACAGGTTTGGGGATCAGCAAAGAATCCCGCCTTTGTTCGGTTTATGAAGTTTTGCTGGGAGAAGCGAATCTGGCCCAGGCTGTTCAGGCGTCATCGGTTCCTGGTTTGTATGTGCTGCCTTCATCGGTTGATCTGTCCGGGGCAGAACTTGAACTGATCACCATGCCCCGGCGGAACCATCGGTTACGGGATGTTTTGCATGATTCGGCTGCTAATGGCGGGCCTGTCTTTACCTATATATTAGTGGATTGCCCGCCCGCATTATCCCTATTGACCATTAATGCCCTGACAGCAGCGGATTCGGTGCTGGTTCCCCTGCAATGCGAGTTTTTTGCATTGGAAGGGTTAAGCCAATTATTGCGCACGGTTGAAATGGTCCGGGACACCCTGAATCCAGTTTTGGAAATTCAGGGGATCGTGTTAACCATGTTTGATTCGCGCAACAATCTGTCTGACCAGGTCGCGCTGGATGTGCGAAATTTTCTTGGCAGCAAAGTTTACGATACAGTGATACCCAGAAATGTTCGCGTTTCAGAGGCGCCATCCTATGGTAAACCTGTCCTGATCTATGATATGCAGTGCGCGGGCAGCCGGGCTTATATAAAACTGGCGGGGGAAATTCTTCGCCAGGAACGACAAGCTCAAGCTGCCTGATTCTAGACGGCGGATACTCCATGACCGAAGACGGCAGAAGACAAAAATTAGGCAGGGGACTTTCGGCTTTGTTGGGGGACGACCGATCCCCTTTTGGCCGCGTCATGCCGTCGCGCACCCCATTGCAGGCGCCGGTTGGAAATCTTCGCCCCAACCAGTTACAACCCCGCAAAAGATTTGACGAAGCCGCCTTGAAGGAATTGTCGGATTCGATTCGTGAAAAGGGAATATTGCAACCAATTCTGGTGCGGCCGATTGCCAATTTAGCCGAGCATTACGAGATTGTCGCGGGGGAGCGCCGATGGCGGGCCGCCCAAATGGCCCGCCTGCATGACGTCCCAATTCTGGTCAAGGACTTGTCCGATACGGAAAGCCTGGAACTGGCTCTGATTGAGAACATTCAGCGGGCCGATCTGAATGCCATGGACGAGGCGCGCGGTTATGCCCGGCTGATTGATGAATTTGATCATTCGCAGGAAGACGTTGGCCGCGTGGTGGGCAAAAGCAGAAGTCATGTCGCCAATATGCTGCGATTACTGGCTTTACCAGAATCAATTCAGCAGATGCTGGAGGATGGGCGACTGACGGCAGGCCATGGCCGCGCCCTGATCACTGCGCCCGACCCCGAGGCGCTGGCCCAGCAAATCGTAACCGGAAAATTGTCGGTTCGAAATACAGAGGCGCTGGCGAAAGGCCGCAGACCTACGGGTCCAAAAAAAATGGCGGGTGTCAAGAATCCCAATACCAAAGCTCTGGAAGATCAGATTTCCAATCGGCTTGGACTTAAAGTCACCATCTCCGCCAGTGAAGACGAAAAAGGGGTAATTTCTATTTACTATAAAACCCTGGAACAGCTCGATGACGTGAGTGACAGACTTATGGCAGTACCGGGTCATATTCCGGTTACTCAAGCCTAGGTGTTTAGTCCTACAGCCTGCTAGATTAGCTACGCCCACTCCGCGCAATACGTGCGACCTGTATCATCGCCAGGCTGCAAAGACTGAATTCCGGGGCGCCTGTTGATTTACACGCCGCTTCCGCCTGCAAGAGCAAATCCAGCGCGCGCGCAAGACGTGGCGCATTCCATAATCGCGCCTGCCGCTGAAAACTCTGCACGCGGCTGAAGTGTACAGGCGGCCGCAGTCCCCGCATTGCGCTATCGATTGTTAAACCCTTCCCAATACTGGAAATAATCAGTTGCAACCGCAATAAATGATTGCTGGCGGAACGCAAAATGGCTACCGATGAAAGCGCGGCTTCAACGGCCCGCACCATTTGACTATCCAGTCCCGCTAAATCCCCAAGAGACACGGCCTCACAAATACCATCCAGGCCCTGACTGGCGCTGTCGCCAATACAGGCCATTACATCCGCCAGACTTACAGCGCTATCCTGCCGATACGCGGTATCCTGGGTATCATTGGTATCCCGGATGGCCATGCCCTCAGAGGTGTCAAAGCAAACGCTGGCGCCACTGATACCCGCGACGGCACGGATACCATCGCCCTCTTGGACATCATCGATATCCGGTGCATCAAAGACATCGTAGGCAGCATTGGTATCCGGGATATCAGCACCCAGCCTGAAACCATAGCCATCATTGATGTCAGCGGTAGCAAAGCCACCACTGACATCAATGGTATCAATGACGCCAGGGACGCCTTTGGGCCCAGTGACATCGCAGACGCCTGTTCCATCATCAGATAACCCCGGAATCCCGGGTGGTCCCATATATAAAACGAGTTTCTCCAGCTCTTGACGGGTAGCCATACGGTCCGCGCCAAGACATTGCAGCAAATAGTCTCTAGCGTCTGAGTTAATGGTCAGTCCGTGCTGGCGCAAGTGACCGGTGACCAGCGCCGCCAGATCAGCGGTGCTATCCTCATAACAAGCCGCTATGGCGCATGCCGGATGGGATTCGAATAGTTTTCGCAGTTTCGATGTCCTGGCAAGTTCCCCGGCTTCAGCGATAATCAGGGTGTCGCCAATCGGCTGATCGAGAAAAGTAGCAAAGCCCTCAATTTGTCCATCGGCAGCGCCGCGAAGCCGCACGACCCGGCGGCCGCCCGTCATGGCTATGGCGGCGGCTTCGTCGGGCAGCCGGGCCGGATCGTCTTTCAGATCCGCTGCACTCAGATTGGAAATGCGAAACGGGTCGGACAAATCATCCACGATGGCAAGCACGGCGCGGGCCGCATATTCCCGGACCCGGCCTTCATTAGGGCCATAAAACAACATGGCCCGCACGGCCGCCGCCGGACGTTTAAGCAGATGTTCCAGAGCCGGGCCTTTGATGATCATGCCATGACCTATGCGGGGGGACGCAAAGCGCTTCGTTGAAAATAAATTGCCAGCCGGGTAATGATTTCATCGCTGAGATCACGGGCCGCCCGCTCTTCTGCGTCACGCTCGGCGCTCAACGTCGCAAATTCAGAATTAACTACATTAAATGCTGATGTCACCCGTAAAGAGGTTTCATATAATATCTGCTGGTCGTTTAAACGCGTTAAGCGCACACTTCCCATCAATCTATAATTGAATCGCGTAACTGATTCATCTTCTCGAATGGCAAGCCCATCCTTGCGCTCGCTAAGCGCAATATCCAGCCGGTACTGTTTCTTATAATTGCCCCCGCGCGCAGATAATCTGTCGATCAGATAATTGCGCAAATGATGACCAGGCCGCCCACCGATTGGATTAACGTCAATCTGTGCAAATTGCGCAGGCGCCGAATTGCCCTGGGAACGATGGCCGTACAGGGGTTGAAAACCACAACCATTCAGAACCAAACTGCACCCCATGAGAAGAAAAACTCTTCTAGACCACAACATTGACAATCCGGTCCGGCACCACAATTACTGTCTTGGGCTTTCTGCCATCCAGATGCCGGATCACGGCGTCGTGCGCAAGAGCCTGCGCTTTCAAATAGTCTTGCGTGGGGGTCATCGTATGAGGGATATTCAGCTCTCCCCTGCGTTTGCCATTAACCTGTATGATAATAGTCCTGCTTTCGACCCGTGTTAGGGTGTCATCGACAGCAGGCCATTCGACGTTCACCAGCATTATTTTATGGCCAAGCGCTTCCCAGCACGCTTCGGCCAGATGCGGCATAAACGGCCCCGTCAGAATAACCAGCGTTTCCAAAGCCTCGCGCAGGGCATAGCCTGCTCCGGCGTCAGCAGCGGGCTGCGCTGAGAAGGCTGCAATGTGATTAGCCAGGGCATAAATGCGGGCAACGGCGCGATTAAAGTGAAACCGCTCAATGTCACTGGTAATATTCCGGATCGTCTCATGCGTCGCTTTGCGCAGCGCCAATGCGGCATCGTCTGTGATTTCGGGCACATCCGCTAGAACCGCAGGAATGCCTGCTGCTTTGAACCCCGACACCCTTGCAGGGTCCTTGGGCGGCGGCAGCTTTGCCAGCGAATCTTCCACAAGGCGCCACATGCGCTGGGTAAAACGCCAGGCGCCTTCGACACCGGACTCGGTCCATTCGATGTCGCGTTCCGGCGGCGTGTCGGATACCACAAACCAGCGCGCCGTATCGGCCCCATAATGGGCAATGATATGTTCGGGATCGACCACGTTGCGCTTTGATTTGGACATGGATTCGATCTTGCCGACCTGCACGGGCGCGCCGGTTTCCCTGTGCACCACGCCTCCCTCGCCCTTGACAATCTGTTCCGGAAACAGCCATGCGCCGCCAGCGTCCCGGTAGGTTTCGTGGGTGACCATGCCCTGGGTAAACAGGCCGCTGAAGGGCTCCTTTTCCACCGCGTAACCGGTTGCTTTCATGGCTCGGGTAAAGAAGCGTGAATACAGCAGATGCAGAATGGCATGCTCGACACCGCCGATATACTGATCGACGGGCATCCAGTAATCGGCCTCTCGCCGATCTACCGGCGTGGCCGCCCGAGGACTGCAAAACCGCGCAAAGTACCAGGACGAATCAACGAAAGTATCAAACGTATCAGTTTCACGAAGTGCGGGCTTTGCGCAACGCGGACACGGCGCATGCTTCCAGTCCGGGTGGTGCGCCAGCGGGTTTCCCGGCCGGTCGAAACTGACATCAGTTGGCAGCACCACTGGAAGCTGACTGCGCGGCACCGGCACTACGCCGCAATCGGCGCAATGGATAACCGGTATCGGGCAGCCCCAGTATCGCTGGCGCGAAACTCCCCAGTCCCTCAGGCGGAAGTTCACGGCCTGTTCCCCCGCGCCGGCAGCGGTTAGGCGCCCGGCGATTTGGGCCTTGGCCTGGGCAATCGTCAAACCATTCAAAAAATCGGAATTGATCAGCCGTCCATTAAGATTATCTGTATACGCTTCATTAACGATATCTATGGACAGCGTGTCCGCAGGCGCAACAACCGGCAAAACCTCCAGGCCATATTTACGGGCGAAATCCAGATCGCGCTGATCATGAGCCGGACATCCGAAAATCGCCCCCGCGCCATAGGCCATTAGCACAAAATTAGCGATAAAAACCGGCGCCTCGCGTCCTGCAATAAACGGATGTCTGACCTTCAGCCTTGTGTCCAGTCCCAGCTTTTCGACGCGTTCCAGCACTTCCGCCGTACCGCCAAGATCACGGCACTGCCTGCAAAATTCAGCAATTGCCGGATCATCGGCCGCCAGCGCCAGTGCGATCGGATGATCGGCCGAGATGGCGCAGAAACTCATCCCGAACAGGGTATCGTGGCGCGTGGTGTATACTTCCAGCCTGCCATCCCCCGGCATAGCCGCCGCCTGTTCACCGCTCAGCGTAAAGCGGATGCGCATGCCTTCTGACCGGCCAATCCAGTTGCTTTGCATCAGCCGGACTTTTTCCGGCCAGCGCTCCAGCGTATCCAGGGATTGCAGCAGATCTTCGGCATAGGCGGTAATCCGGAAGAACCACTGGGTCAGCTGACGTTGTTCAACCGGCGCGCCTGAACGCCATCCCCGGCCATCAATGACCTGCTCGTTGGCAAGTACGGTTTCATCCACCGGATCCCAGTTGACGGATGCTTCCTTGCGGTAAACCAGACCCTGTTCCATAAAATCCAGAAACATCTGCTGCTCGTGCCCGTAATATTCCACGTCGCACGTCGCCAGCTCCCGGCTCCAGTCAATCGACAGGCCCATGGCTTTCAGTTGACCGCGCATGGTGGCGATATTCTCATGGGTCCAGATCGCCGGATGCACGCCGCGCTCGCGGGCGGCATTTTCCGCCGGCATCCCGAAGGCGTCCCAGCCCATGGGATGTAGCACATTAAATCCCCGCGCGCGCTTGTACCGCGCAACGATATCGCCCATCGTATAATTGCGCACATGGCCCATATGGATGCGGCCGGACGGGTAGGGAAACATTTCCAGCACATAATATTTTTCTCGGCTGGCGTCGGCAACCGCCAGAAAAACCTGCTCCGCTTCCCAGCGGGCCTGCCATTTTTGTTCTGCTTCCTTCGGGTTATAGCGGCTCATTTATGGCACCGGGCTTTCGGCGTTAACCGGCTTCGCTGTCGATTCGAAGCTGGCGGGCGCGTGTTAAAATGGCGTTCTCGACGCGTATCCCGGTTTCAGCATTGCTGGGGGCGTCTGTCCAGGCCCCGCCAGGTCCGTGTTCCTGCCGGAATACGGAAACTTTAACCCCGTCAGCGCGCAGCCGTTTATCCAGAATCAGGATCGTCATTTTGAAGCGTTCATTGGGATGCGCTGGATTGACATACCAGTCGGTAATCAGAACACCCCCGAACGGATCGGCGGACGCCATCGGCATAAAGGCAATCGTGTCCAGGCTGGCCCGCCATAAATAGCTGTTGACGCCAATCCCGCCGCCGCCCTCACTTTTGTCTCCCCCTCCCAGGCCAAAAATACCCCCGGAGCCAAACAGGGAATCACTCTGCTCCTGCTTGGCCCCACTGGGCGCGGGGTCATACCGGTTCCTGCCGACTTTTTCGGGATAACGCGCCTCCGGTTCTGCGCCACCGCAGGCGGCCAGAAACAATAATCCACCAAATGCGGCAACAATCAGCGCGGCCCGCGATTTCTGAGTCGTGTATGACAAAGTCGTCCCCTTATCTGCAATGCCCGGGTTCTCCGGCCTATCTGAAGGAAAAAATCATTCAGATACGGTGAAACCCCCGCCCATGCGCCGCTTTATAAAGGCTAGCACCCCCAGCGGCAACCGTTGAGGGCAAGAATGCCAGCAAATTGTGGCGCGATTTAGTCGTTGTGACAGAACTAATATGATAAAAGACCTGGTGGGTGGTCAAATATAACCGCAATAAACGTGTAGTGATGAACAGACTCGCCCAGTGCCGGGAAAGCGGTTACGGCGGCGCCCGCCAGGACAGTAAAAACCTGAAAAACTGGTTAATATCTAGGCATATCACCTTGTTATAAGATGAATTTCTGTTCACCAGTCAGGTTTATGTGATGTTAGGGCAACAGGTAAGTCTATTTATCAAATATGATGTTTATGTTGCACCGATAGCGCTTGACCTGCCTGGTGCAGTTTGCAAGATTGGCCATGAAGTGGCGGGTGCAGCGGGTGCCCAGCCTGTTAGCGGTTCAAGCGGTTTCGGTTTATGTTGGTTTCAGCCCTGATTTCAGGGGTCTGAGGCCCGGTTCCGGGATGCGGTGGCCAACCTACTAAACACGAGGTAAAGTATGAAAACGTTTCTGTATGGCACAACCGCACTGGTTGCTTCCGGGATGATGGTTAGCGCCGCCCTGGCTGCTGATCCGATTTCCATGAAGATCAATGGTTTCTATGATGCGGCCTTTGTGCTGCATGACGATGACGCGGCGGGAACCGGCGACAGTTCTGTGAAGCAGGACGTTGAAATCAATGTCAATGGCTCGACGGTTCTGGACAGCGGCGTCACAGTCGGCGCGAATATCGAATTCAAGGAACAGATCGGCGGCAGCGCACTCGGCAATGAAGAAGTGTTTGCCTATCTTGAGGGCGGCATGGGCCGCACCGAAATCGGCTCAACCGACGGCGCGCCCTTTAAAATGGCGTACACCGCACCCTATGTGACCGACGCCCATAGCGTTGACACCCCGATTTTCTGGCATATTTCACGCTTTAGCGCGCGCACGACGACCCGCATCCGGATGTCCGGCGACGCCAACAAAGTGACCTATTTCACCCCGCGCATGACGGGCTTCCAGCTTGGCATGTCCTACACCCCGTCGAATGACAGCGCCGGCGCCGGTTTTGTCGGCGGCGGGACCACGGCGGGAACGGCGGGTCTTGGAACCTCCGATCCGGCCACCGGTACGGGCTGGGTAAACACCTTCGGCGTTCGCAGTGACGCGAATGGCGGCGTTGAGGATATTATCGAACTGGGCGGCAGCTATGTCGGCGAATTCGCTAATTTAGGGATCAAGCTTTCCGCTGGCTATGCCTGGGGCGACCATGAATCATTCGGCCTGACGGCGGCCGGCCGTGGCGTTGCCTCTCCGATTTCGGCTGATCCGGAAGCCTGGCATCTTGGCGCCAACTTCACCTCCATGGGCTGGACCCTGGGCGGCGGCTATTATGGCTCGGAAGGCCTGGTTGCAGGCGCCCCCGGCACCCTGTTCCGGGATGACCGCGAGGAAGAAGCCTGGAACATTGGCGTAACCTACGCGTCGGGTCCCTGGCAGGCTGGCATTGCCTATATGAGCTCTGAACAGGATGGCACACGCGGCGCGCCCGGCAAAAGCGAGCTGTCATTGGTGGACGTCGGCGCCCAGTATAAATTGGGACCCGGAGTGGCGATCAGCGCGGATCTGACCTTTGCCGATGACGAAGTTCCCGGTCCGGGCACCAACATCTCCCCTTCGACCATCGAAGACAAGGCGCTTGCTTTGACCCTGATGCTGGATTTCTAGTTCAAGTCTGATATTTAAGTGTGAAAGGGCAGGCTTCGACCTGCCCTTTTTCGTGGCGATGTTGCTTCTGCAATTTTATCTGGATCGGGTTGATGGGCGCAATCATATGGCTCGCTTCCTATCCCAAGTCGGGAAATACATGGCTGCGGGCATTTCTGTTCAATTTGTTGCGCAACCCGCCCGCGCCTGCGTCAATCAACGAACTGGACAGTTTCTGTATTGGTGAATCTGCGGGGGCCTGGTATGCCCGGCGCGCCGGGCGCGGGCTGGATGGCATGGAGATGCCGGATGTCATGGCGCTCAGGCCTCTTGTTCATCGGGATTTCACGAACGCATTTCCGGATTCCGTTTTTGTCAAAACCCATAATTTTCTGGGGGAATGCTGTGATATCCCGCTGCATACGATGGATGTCACGGCGGGGGCGATTTATGTGGTGCGCAACCCGCTGGACGTGGTGATTTCCATGTCCGACCATTTCGGTGTTGACCTGGATGTGGCCATTATGCGTCTGGGGGATAAATCCGCGTCGACGGAAACGGTGGACGGCCATGTGGCCGAGTTTCACTCGGACTGGTCCACCCATGTCACAAGCTGGACCGGGCAGAACAATCCGGAACTGCATGTCATGCGCTACGAGGATATGCTGGACCGGCCCAATCACAGCTTTCGTCAGTTAAGCACGTTTCTAAAATTGACGCCCCCCAACGACCGGCTGCGTAAGGCGGTAAAATTTTCTTCCTTTGAAACCCTCAGGGCCCAGGAGCAGAAATTCCGTTTCAAGGAACGCAGTGAATATTCCAAAGCGTTTTTTCGATCCGGCCGCAAGCAGCAATGGCGGACGGTGTTATCAACGGCGCAGATTGATAAAATAGTAACGGACCATGGTGTACAGATGGCGCGGTTTGGCTATCTTCCCTGACAGAATGTTCTCTTTATTGGCAGGTGAAACTGACTGACGCAGATGCGGATATGGATATTTTGATTGCCTTGAGACAGTACAAAATGCATATATTTATCGTAATATAGTGTTTATCCCTGAAATTAAGTGGGAAATAAAATGAACCACCTGGATCAACTGGAAAATAAAAGTGTATATATCCTGCGCGAGGCCTTTAATCGCCTGGATAAAATCGGCATGCTGTGGTCCCTGGGCAAAGATTCCAATGTAATGATTTGGCTGGCGAAAAAGGCCTTTCTGGGGCATGTGCCGTTTCCGGTCATTCATGTGGATACGGGCAAGAAATTCAGGGAAATGTATGAATTTCGCGACCGGTATGTAGAGGAATGGGGCCTGACCCTGATCCGCGACACCTGCCCGCCGATCGAGGATATGGATCCCAGTCTGCCCGCCGCCGCACGTTCTGCGGCGCGCAAAACAGCGGGCCTGAAAAAAGTCCAGGACCGGGAAAAGTTCAGCGGCCTGATCGCGGGCATCCGCCGCGATGAGCAGGCGACGCGGGCAAAAGAACGCGTTTTCAGTCCGCGCGGCGTCGAAGGACAGTGGGATTTCCGGGATCAGCCGCCAGAATTCTGGGATCAGTACAAGACCGATTATCCGGCGGGCACCCATATTCGTATCCATCCCCTGTTGCACTGGACGGAGTTGGACATCTGGCAATATACCCAGCGCGAAAATATTCCGACCATATCGCTTTATTATTCCAAAGGCGGAAAACGCTATCGTTCGCTAGGGGATGAAGACATCACTTTCCCGGTGGATAGTCAGGCCGGCACTATTGAAGAAATCATTACGGAACTGAAGACGACAAACGTGTCAGAGCGCGCGGGCCGCGCCATGGATCATGAATCGGAAGACGCATTCGAGCGCCTGCGCGCCGACGGATATTTGTAGGGGCCACTGAAGATGACACAACTTTCTCAATCCGCTGCGCGGGATTTATTGCGAATCGTGATCGTAGGCCATGTCGATCATGGTAAATCGACCCTGGTAGGCCGCCTTTTGCACGACACAAACTCCTTGCCCTTGGGCAAAGTCGAAGAAATCAAGGCCATGTCAGACCGGCGCGGCATGCCGTTCGAATATGCCTTCCTGATGGATGCGTTACAGGCCGAACGCGATCAGGGCATCACCATCGACACCTCGCAGATCTGGTTTAATTCGGACAAGCGCAATTATGTGATTATTGATGCGCCGGGCCATAAGGAATTTCTGAAAAACATGATTACGGGCGCCGCCCAGAGCGATGCGGCGCTGCTGATCATTGATGCGGTGGAGGGCGTGCGCGAACAATCGCGGCGCCATGGTTATCTGCTGCATTTGCTGGGTATCCGTCAGGTGGCCGTGGCCATCAATAAAATGGATCTGGTGAATTACAGTCAACAGCGTTTTGATGAAATATCCCAGGAATTCCGTGCCTATCTGGCCGATCTGGGGGTGCAGCCCACGTTCATTTTGCCGGTGTCGGCGCGCGAAGGCGATAATCTTGTAGCCCGGTCTCCGGCCATGGAATGGTATAGCGGGCCAACGGTCGTAGAGGCGCTCGACCGGTTTGTGTCCGAACCTTTATCCAGCGATCTGCCGCTGCGGCTGCCGGTGCAGGATGTCTATAAATTTGATGAGCGGCGCATCATCGCCGGACGCATTGAATCCGGGCGTGTCACCGTGGGCGATGAAATTCTGTTTTCGCCCTCCAATAAAACCGCACGGGTAAAAAGCCTGGAAGTCTGGCCCGCGTCCCTTGCGGCGCCAAGCCGCGCCACAGCGGGCTACTCCGTGGCCATGACCCTGGATGAACAGATTTTTGTGGAACGCGGCGACACCATCAGCCATGTCAGGAACCCGCCGATAGAAACCGACGTGTTCCGCGCGCGCCTGTTCTGGCTGGGCCACGAACCCCTGATCATCGGCAAAAGCTATAAGCTGAAACTGAACACCACCGAGGCCCAGGTTCAGGTGCAGAAAATCGAAGCGGTCATCGATACGGGCGATCTGTCGTCGTCGTCGGCCACTATGGTTGAACGCAATCAGGTCGCCGAGATCGTGCTGCGCTCGCGCCGCATGCTGGCGCTGGACGCTTTCAATGACAAGCCCGCCACCGGGCGCTTTGTGCTGGTGGACGATTATGACATTGCGGGCGGCGGCATTATCTCCATGGAAGGCTATGCCGATCAGCGTCAGCTGATCACCCAGCGTTCCACCAATATCGTCAAGGTCGAACAGGGCGTCAGTGATGATGAACGCGCCCGCATGAATGGGCACCGGGGTGGGGTCATCTGGTTTACCGGGCTTTCAGGGGCGGGTAAATCAACCCTGTCGGTAGAACTGGAACGCCGTCTTTTTGAAAAAGGCTATTCGGTCTATGTGCTGGATGGCGACAATATCCGTTTTGGACTGAATGCCAATCTGGGCTTTTCACCGGAAGACCGGTCGGAAAATATCCGCCGCGTGGGCGAGGTGGCCGTATTGTTCGCCCGTGCCGGTATGATCGCCCTGACCGCTTTCATCTCGCCGTACCGCTCTGATCGCGACCGGGCGCGGGCAGCGGCGCCGGACCGGTTTCACGAAATCTATGTGCAGGCGGATGTGCAAACCTGCGAAGGGCGCGATCCCAAGGGATTGTATGAAAAGGCGCGGCGTGGCGAGATCAAGGAGTTTACAGGAATTTCAGCGCCCTATGAAGAACCCGAGACGGCGGAGCTGGTCGTCGATACGGCCAGATTTTCCATTGAAGAATGCGTGGCGCAGTTGATCGCCTATATCGAAGCCAACTTTTCACTGCGCGCCATGGAACGCAGGGCCAGTTAAACGATTCCGCTGACGCCCGCGATACCGGCTGCCCCGCTGCCTTTCAGGCGCCGCGCATTGCGGGCGCTTATGCCGCCCAGGGCAATTACCGGAAGGCGCGCCCGGCTGGCTAATCCTGCAAACCGGACAGGCCCCAGCGCCGCCGCGCCCGGATGACTTTGCGTCGCGAACAGCGGCGACAGCAAGACGCCCTCAGCGCCAGACTTATAAGCCCGGTAAACGCCGCCGGCGCTGTGGGCGGCCACTGTGATAATGCTATGCGGGCTGTTGGCCCGCATAGCCCGCGCCCGATGCGCCAGCCCCTCGGGAAAATGCGCGCCGTCCGCCCCCAGGCGCACCGCCATGCGCCAATCGCCCGCCAGCAGAAACAGGATGCGCCTCTGGCGGCAGAGCCTGCGTAATATCCGCGCCATGGCCTCGCGTTCCGGATGGTCATAGTGGCGGAAAATAAACCCCGATCCGGGGGGCAAATGACGCAACGCATCCAGCGGATCAGCCAGGAGCAGAGTGTCGCTCAGCAGCCATAAAGCAGGCATGGCGCGCTTAATCTTGCGGCTTTGTGATGCGCATTTGAGTTGGGCTGCAAGCTTTGCTAGCGTCATTGCAATATTTCTGGCCTATAAGTCTGGTGATCATGACGCAACCCCCGCCATTCCCGCAAGATGCTGTTACCGCAAATCTGGCGGCGGTGCGCGCCCGCATTGCCGCAGCGGCGCGTACGGCCGGCCGGGATCCTGCTTCTGTTACGCTGATCGCCGTCAGCAAATTTCATTCCGCCGCAACAGTGCAGGCCGCACTGAGGGACGGACAGCAGGATTTTGGGGAAAACCGGGTTCAGGAGGCAGCGGGAAAATGGCCTGCGCTGCGCGCCGCCTGGCCAGTGTGCAGACTGCATCTGATCGGCCCGTTGCAGACCAATAAAGCGCGTGAGGCTGTGGCGCTGTTTGATGTCATCCATACCCTTGACCGGGAAAAGCTGGCAGGCCGTGTTGCCGAAGAAATTATCCGAAGCGGTAAAATTCCGGAACTGTTTATTCAGGTGAATACCGGGCAAGAGCCGCAGAAGGCCGGTGTGACGCCCCCTGCGGCGGACGGCTTTATTTCCCGGTGCCGCAATGAGTTTGGGCTTACCATTACGGGACTGATGTGCATTCCACCCGCCGATGAGGATGCTTCCCGGCATTTTGCCTTGCTGGCCCGGATTGCCGCGCGTCATGGGCTAACCGGACTCAGCATGGGCATGAGCGATGATTTCGAGACTGCCATTCGCCACGGTGCGACCCATGTGCGGGTCGGCAGCGCGATTTTCGGTTCGCGCCCGCAAGCGGGATAATTCTCAAAGATAGAGGGCGCCAATATCAACGCTGGAGCTGTGTCCCAGTTTTTCAAAATTCTGTGTGATCCAGGTTTCGGCGCTATTGCTGCCCGCATCGCGCAGACGGGTCAGAAAATCCCAGTCCGTGCTGATTTTACTGGCCACCCCGAGACTGCCCATAATCTCATCGGCTGCAATGGCGTGGATCAGCATGCGGCTGAACTGCGGGTCCTCCAGTTTGCCGTCATCGATCAGTTTGGTAACGAAACTGACCGCGCGCATTTCGCGCATGAGGGATGAATTAAAACTGATTTCATTGATGCGGTTCATGATCTCGCTGGCGGTGCGCGGCAGTTTGGCCCGTTCCAGGGGGTTGATGTGCACGATCACCACGTCGCTGCTTTTACAGCCATAGATCAGGGGAAAGATCGCCGGATTGCCCATATATCCGCCATCCCAATAGGCCTCTCCGCCGATTTCAATGGCCTGAAACAGGAATGGCAGACAGCTGGACGCCAGCACGGCGTCCGCGCTGATTTCGGCATTCTCAAAAATCTTCACCTTGCCGGTGCGCACATTGGTGGCCGAAAGAAACAGTTTGACCGGGCAGGTTGCACTGCGCAGGGCATTGAAATCGACGCTTTGCTCCAGCACCGTGCGCAACGGATTGAGATTGAGCGGGTTGAACTGATAAGGCGACATAATGCGTGTCATCAGATCAAAGGCCACAAATGCCGGGGACTGATCGCCTGAGCCAAAACCAAACAATTTATCAAAAATACCGGGCTTCAGAGGGCTTAATTCACCGGCTTTGGCCACCAGCCGCCAATAGTTTTCAAGGGCTGCGCGGGCGCCCTCACGGCCATCCTTTGCCAGGCCGGACACAAATACGGCCCCGTTCATGGCGCCGGCGCTGGTGGCGCTGATTCCTTCTATGGAAATGCGCGGTTCCTGACACAAACGATCCAGAACGCCCCAGGTAAAGGCCCCATGGGCGCCGCCGCCCTGGAGGGCCAGATTGATGGATTTTACGGCCGGGATTTTGTTTTGCGCCCGCTTGGTCCGGGGCCGCACATTCCGTGCCGCAAATTTTGCGCCGTCGGCCATTCATCCTCACCCGGAATATTATTTTCTGGATGAAGTGTATATCAGTTTGCGGGGGCGCGGAAACTATTCCGTCGGTCAGAAAATCCCGGTCCGGGGTATGAACCGGACCGGGATCCTCAGTTTAAAGTACGGTTTCACCGTGCAATGACAGGTCCAGCCCGTCGCGTTCCTGTTCCGGTTCGACCCGGAGCCCGATGGTGAATTTGATCAGATACAGGATGCCCGCAGTGGCAAGGGCGCACCAGGCGGCCGTGTAGGCGATGCCCATGATCTGGGTCATGACCTGGCCGGGGTTGCCCTCGATCAGTCCGGAAACGCCGCCGATGCCCTTAATGGCAAAGACACCCGTGAGCAGCGCTCCCACGATGCCGCCCACCCCATGAACACCGAATGCGTCAAGGCTGTCATCATATCCGCCTGCGCGCTTCAGCCAGGTGGCGCCCCAATAGCACATCACACCGGCGGCGAGGCCGATGATGATGGCGCCGGCCGGATCGACAAACCCTGACGCCGGGGTAATGGCGACAAGACCCGCAACAGAACCGGAGATCAGACCCAGCGCACTGGGTTTCCCGCGCAGCGACCATTCCGTCATCATCCAGGACAGCCCGGCCGCCGCCGCAGCCACCATGGTGACCGTCATCGCCATGCCGGCGCGGCCGTTGGCGGCAGCCGCCGAACCGGCGTTAAAGCCGAACCAGCCAACCCACAACAGGGATGCGCCAATAATGCTCAGCACCAGATTATGCGGCGCGAAATTATGCCCGCCGCCGCCCGAACCATAGCCCGCCCGTTTGCCGAGAATAAGCGCTGCAACCAGTCCCGCAACACCTGCATTGATATGCACTACGGTGCCGCCAGCGAAATCAAGCACGCCCGCGCCCCACAGGAAGCCCAGGGGATGCCAGACCCAGTGTGCAATCGGGGCATAAACGACCAGCAGCCAGAGCGTGGTGAAAACCAGCAATGCCGAAAATTTCATCCGGTCAACAAATGCGCCCGTAATCAGCGCCGGGGTGATGATCGCAAAGGTCATCTGGAACATCATGAACACGTTCTCGGGAATCGTGAACTGCACCGATCCGGTTTCCATGCCCGCGCCCAGCAGGAACGGCGCACTCATGTCCATGCCATGCAACAGGAAGCGGCTCATGCTGCCCACAAACGGCGTGCCGTTGGTAAAGGCCAGACTATAGCCAAACAGCACCCACAGCACGGCGACCAGACAGGTGATCGCAAAGCTCTGGGTCACGGTCGCCAGCACATTCATCTTGCGCACCATGCCGCCGTAAAACAACGCCAGACCAGGTATGGTCATCAGCAGCACAAGCGCCGTAGAAGTAAGCATCCAGGCGGTATCACCAGAATCTATCGTTGGCGCCGGGGCTGCCGCTTCAGCGGCGTCCTGCGCGAGTGCGTGGTCAATATAGCCTAGTCCGGACAGAGCCAGAACTGCGGCCAGAAGAGAAAATTTTATGAGGGTTTGCATGTTGCTCTCCATAAACCGCTTACAGCGCATCGGCGTCTTTCTCGCCGGTGCGCACGCGAACGACCTGATCAATGGGGGAAATGAAAATTTTACCGTCACCGATCTGCCCGGTTCGCGCAGCAGCGACTATGGCGTCCACGACGGTCTCAACCTGATCTGTGTTGATGGCCACTTCCAGTTTCAGTTTGGGTAAAAAACTGACCGCGTATTCCGCCCCGCGATAGATTTCGGTGTGGCCCTTCTGCCGGCCGTAACCCTTAACTTCGGTTACGGTCATGCCTTCTATGCCCAAGGCTGTAAGCGCTTCGCGCACTTCGTCCAGCTTGAACGGCTTGATGATTGCCATTACGAGTTTCATGGGCCTAATCCTTTCCCATCTGGTTAGTCGTTACGAATGTGTTAAATTCAAGAAGCGTGCCGGTTTGTGATGCGCGTCACAAATTGCAGGAATCAGGGATTCAATGACGTTAGGTGCACACATTAAAATCAGCGGCGCAGTATGAAAACGCCGTCCGGCTATTTTTTAGACAGTTTGCATAATATTTAGGCAGATGAATGCCCGCACCCCCCTTTGATGCAGATATAATTCTGGTTGGCGGCGGCATGGCCGGCCTCACCCTCGCGCTGGCGGCGGGACAGGCGGGCCTGTCAGTCATTGTTCTGGATGCAGCGCCACTGGCGGCCAGTCTGGAGGCCGCTTTTGACGGGCGGGTGTCGGCATTGGGCCGGGCGTCTGTGCGGTTGATGACGGCGCTGGGAGTATGGCCGCAGATGGCCAAATTTGCGCAACCCATTCTGGATATCCTTGTCAGCGACGGGCGTATCGGTGGCGGCCCCTCGCCGCTCAGCCTGCACTTTGATCATCTGGAAGGCGATAATCACACATCTGGGCAGGCGCTGGGTCATATCATTGAGAATCGCCATATCCGTGCTGCGCTGCACGCCGCCCTCGCGGGCTGCCGCGCGGCCGTTACGGTGCGCGGCCAGGTAATGGCGCTTGCGGCGATACCGGA
>JBEBFX010000040.1:0-20027 GCA_040081735.1 Alphaproteobacteria bacterium
GCGCACATGCACCTTTAGCTGGCGCGGCATGTTTAAGGCGCCCAGGATTGATATCACGATCAGACTGCGATCGCGTTTGCTGATGCCGTTGCGCGACCAGATATCACCCAACGCGAAATCGAGGACGAAAGATCCAAGCGGACCGTTCTGTTCCTCCAGATGTTGCGCGGCTTTTTCGGGGTTATCATTGCCGCTGAGGACGCGCAAAACATCGAGTGCAATCGCGCGGCGCTGGGCATGGGTTTGTTCACTCATTTTCGTTTCTCCCTGTTGATTTTGGTTGCGGGCGCATAGCCTAGCGCAGGAAGCGCCGGGATCAAAACAGATGGTGCGAGGGATGAAAATTGCACTATGATTTAAGCTCGTTTCAGCGTACAACACTGCATGAAATCAAGCCCTGCGATTCATCGATTTTTTGAAGATTTCCGCGCTGTTGCGCCTTTGCTGCGGGCAGCCTGAAACTTGCCCGGCACAGATGATCAGACACCGGATGCCGATCCTGAAAATGGCTCGGGCCTGCCGCCCAGGGGAGGGCCAGCGGGCGGTCAACCGTCAGGCGATGACATCCGGCCCATCGCCATAGAACAGGAGATGCAGACCTCCTATCTCGATTACGCCATGAGCGTGATCGTGTCTCGCGCGCTGCCCGATGCGCGTGATGGATTGAAACCTGTGCACCGGCGTATTTTGTACTCGATGAACGAGAACAAATATGACTGGAACCGCCCGTACCGGAAATCCGCCCGCGTCGTTGGCGATGTCATCGGTAAATATCATCCCCATGGCGACCAGTCGATTTATGACGCGCTGGTGCGCATGGTGCAGGAATTTTCCATGCGCCTGCCGCTGATCGACGGGCAGGGCAATTTTGGTTCCGTGGACGGCGATCCCCCCGCAGCCATGCGCTATACCGAAGTGCGCATGGCGAAACCCGCCCATGCCCTGCTGGATGATCTGGATAAGGATACGGTCAATTTCCGGCCCAATTATGATGGATCGGAACGCGAGCCGGTGGTGCTTCCCGCGCGCTTTCCCAATCTGCTGGTCAATGGCGCGGGCGGAATTGCGGTCGGCATGGCGACCAACATACCCCCGCATAATCTTGGCGAAGTGATAGACGGGTGCCTTGCCTATATCGATACGCCGGATATTTCGGTTGCCCAGCTGATGGAGATTATCCCCGGGCCGGATTTTCCGACAGGCGGGCTGATCATGGGGCAGGGGGGCATCCGTTCCGCCTATCAGACCGGCCGCGGTTCCGTGGTGATGCGGGGCAAGGTTCACGTGGAGCCGCTGCGTAAGGATCGTGAAGCGCTGATCATCACCGAGCTTCCCTATCAGGTGAACAAGGCGACGATGATCGAGCGCATTGCGGAACTGGTGCGTGAAAAACGTATCGAGGGTATTTCCGAGATGCGTGATGAATCCGATCGCAGAGGCATGCGGGTGGTCATCGAAATCCGCCATGACGCCATGGCCGAAGTTGTGCTCAATCAACTGTACCGGCATACTTCGCTCCAGGCCAGCTTTGGCGCCAATATGCTGGCGCTGGTGGGGGACCGGCCGGAATTGATGAATCTTCGCCAGTTCATCGCCACCTTTGTCGATTTCCGCGAAGTGGTGATTACCCGCCGCACGCGCTTTGAACTCGGACAGGCGCGGGATCGGGCGCATGTGCTGGTTGGGCTGGCGATTGCCGTCGCCAATATTGATGAAGTGATTGCCCTGATCCGCCGCGCACCCAGTCCCGCCAGCGCCCGCGAAGGTCTGATGGCGGTGGAATGGGCGGCGGGCGATGTGGGGCCGTTGGTTCTGCTGGTCGCCGATCCGCGCCATAAGGTTTCTGAAACCGGCACCTACCGGCTGAGCGAGGCGCAGGCCCGCGCCATTCTGGAATTGCGGCTGGCGCGGCTGACGGCGTTGGGACGCGAGGAAATTGGCGGTGAATTGCAGGGCCTGGGCATAAAGATCGAAGATTATCTGGCCATTTTGCGTTCGCGGGATCGGGTGTTGACCATTATCCGGGAGGAACTGACTTTTGCGCGGGATGAATTTGCAACCCCGCGCCGGTCCCAGATCGTGGAGGCGCCGGACGATATTGATGACGAAGATCTGATTACCAGTGAAGACATGGTCGTGACGGTCACCCATAAGGGCTATATCAAGCGGGTGCCGCTTTCGACCTATCGCGCGCAACGCCGTGGCGGCAAGGGCCGCGCCGGCATGGCCACGCGGGAAGAAGATTTTGTCACCCGGCTGTTTGTCGCCAACACGCATGCGCCCGTGCTGTTCTTTTCCTCCAAGGGGCTGGTTTACAAGCTGAAAGTCTGGCGGTTACCCCTGGCGACGCCGCAGGCGCGGGGCAAGCCAATGGTCAATCTGCTGCCGCTTGCAGAAGCTGAAACCATTCACACGATTATGCCTTTACCTGCTGACGAGACCTGCTGGGCCAATCTCAACGTCATGTTCGCGACGGCAAGCGGTACTGTGCGGCGCAATGAACTGGCGGATTTCTCCAGCGTCAAGGCCAACGGCAAAATCGCCATGAAGCTGGATCCGGGCGATGAAATTATTGGCGTGGCAATCTGTACAGAACGCGACGATATCCTGCTGACCAGCGGCAAGGGAAAAGCCGTGCGCTTCCCGGCGCCAGAAGTGCGGCTGTTTCGCGGGCGGGATTCCGTTGGCGTCCGGGGTATCCGGCTTGACGAAAACGATAAGGTAATCTCACTTTCCATATTGGGACATGTGGGTTCGACGCCCGCAGAAAACCGGTCCTATCTGCGCCAGGCGGCGGTCGTGCGCCGTTCCACAGACGGGGACGCCGGCGAGGATGCGCTGGATACGGGTGTGGCCGTCAGTGAAGAAGAAGATGACATGGAGGCTGGCGACCAGGAAGAAGCCCAGTTGAGCACCGAACGCTATGGCGAACTTGGCGCGTATGAACAGTTTATTCTGACCGTGAGTGAAAATGGCTATGGCAAACGCTCGTCTGCCTACGAGTACCGGATCTCCCGGCGCGGTGGCAAAGGCATTTGGGCCATGGCTGTCTCTGCCCGCAACGGCCCGATCATAGAGGCTTTCCCGGTAACCGATGATGACGAGGTCATGCTGGTCACCGATGGGGGCCAGTTGATCCGTTTGCCGGTAAATGATATTCGCATCGCCGGACGCATGACCCAGGGTGTTACCCTGTTGCGCACGGCAGAGGGAGAGCGGGTTGTCGGAGTGGCGCATCTGGCGGATGCAGCTGATGACGCGTCAGATGGTGAAGAAGAGGCGCCGGACGGGAATAATGATAGCGCTTGAGGCGGCAAATTGCTAAAACGTGCTTTCATAAAACGGTAAAAAATCCGTAGCAGGAACCAGGGCCGGGGAAGAGCAAGCATGCAGCGCATAGGTGTATATCCGGGAACATTTGACCCGATCCATAATGGTCATATTGATGTTATTGAGCGCGGCGCGCGGCTGGTTGATAAACTTATCATCGCTGTGGCAATCAATGAGGACAAGGGGCCGCTGTTTTCTCTGGATGAACGTGTCGCCATGATGCGGGAGGAAACCGATCTGCTGACCGGTGCGGGGCTGGGGAAAATCGAAATTGTGCCGTTCAGGAACCTGATCACGCAGTTTGCCGATGAGGTGGGCGCGTCTGTCATCATACGGGGTTTGCGCGGGGTGGCGGATTTCGATTATGAGTTTCAGATGGCCGGAATGAATTCCCGGCTAAATTCAAAGGTTGAAACGGTATTTTTGATGGCGGAAGCCAATAATCAGTCTATTGCTTCAAAATTGATCCGGGAGATTGCCCGCCTGGGCGGCAGCGTTAACAAATTTACCACACCGGCGGTTGCGGCAAAACTCTCGCAACGCTTTTCACGCTGATTTCGGCACTCACACTTAACCAAAAAGGAGACCCGCCATGGCGCTGGATCCAGAAAACACACTTCATCTTCAATTAAAAGACGGGCTGGTGGTGATTGAATTACTGCCCGATGTGGCCCCAGGGCATGTCACGCAAATCAAAACCCTGACCCGTGAGGGGTTCTATGATGGCATCGTGTTCCATCGTGTCATCGAAGGTTTCATGGCGCAGACCGGCGACCCGACGGGAACCGGTATGGGGGCGTCAAAATTGCCCAATATCAAGGCCGAATTCAGCCAGACACCGCATACACGGGGCACGGCTTCCATGGCCCGTTCCAGCAGCCCGAACAGCGCCAATAGCCAGTTTTTTATCTGCTTTGACGATGCCGAATTTCTGAATGGCCAATATACGGTCTGGGGACAGGTTATTGAAGGCATGGAGTTTGTCGATAGCATCAAAAAAGGCAACAAGCTGGACAATGGCTCTGTCAATGATCCGGACAAGATAATCAGCATGCGCATCGCTGCGGATTAAATTCAGCCACTTTTTTAAACAATGCAGGTAAACGCATGAAATTTGGGTTCGTTGCCGTTATTCTTCTTGCCATGGCAGGCATATTTTCCGGAACTGCCGTCAGGGCTGCGGGGCCAGAGGACACGTTGTATCTCGATCTGAAGGACGGCCGTGTAGTTATTGAATTATATCCAGAAATTGCCCCCGGCCATGTCGAACGGATCAAGACCCTGGCGCGCAAGGGGTTCTATAACGGCATCGTGTTTCACAGGGTGATTGAAGGTTTCATGGCGCAAACCGGCGATCCCACGGGCACTGGCGCGGGGGGGTCCGATCTGCCCGACCTGAAGGCGGAATTCAATGACAGCAAACATGTGCGCGGCACCCTGTCAATGGCCCGCTCGGCCGACCCGGATAGCGCCAACAGCCAGTTTTTTATCTGCTTTACTGCGGCGGCGTTTCTGGATGGCCAATACACCGCGTTCGGCCGTGTGGTATCCGGCATGGAACATGTGGACGCTATCAAGCGTGGTGATGAAGGTGATAACGGCCAGGTTAACGATCCCGACAAGATCGTGAAATTGCAGGTTGCCGCTGACGTCAAGGAATAACACCTGTGATGTCACTGGCGCCCCCCCCTCATGCAAGTCGCGCAATTTGATTTTTCGTTACCCGATGATCTGATAGCCCTGCGCCCCGCGTCGCCGCGTGACGCGGCCCGATGCCTCGTGGTTCGGGATGGTGTTTTTCAGGACCTGCATATGCGCGATTTGCCGGGCATGCTTGGGCCTGGCGATCTATTGGTGTTTAACGATACTAAAGTTATCCCCGCCGCGCTGACGGGTGTCCGGCGACGGGGGGATGGAGGCGGGGCCCGTATCCACCTTAACCTGCATCAAAGGTTGGGGCCTGGGGAATGGCGGGCGTTTGTGCGGCCGCTGCGCCGCCTGCGGGTGAATGATGAAATCATTTTTGCGAAAAACTTTTCGGCCAGAGTCAGGGAGGTTTGCGCAGGGGTTGACGTGGTGATTGAATTCAATGTCAGGGCGGGCGCCCTTGACGCCGCCCTGGCGGAACATGGGGATATGCCATTGCCCCCCTATATCGCGGCAAAGCGGCCAGTGGACGCCAGGGATATTCAGGATTATCAAGCGTTGTTTGCACGGGTCGATGGATCCGTTGCAGCCCCAACGGCCTCGTTGCATTTTACGGAATCTCTTCTGCAATCACTTGAGGAGCGTGCTATAAAGCACTGTTTTGTAACGCTGCATGTGGGAGCGGGAACCTTTTTGCCGGTTAAAACCGAAGATACGGAAAGTCATCAAATGCATACGGAATGGGGCTGTATTTCCCAGGAGAGTGCGGCTGTGATCAATGCTGTCCTTGCAGCCGGGCGCCGGGTAGTTGCCGTTGGTACTACGGCGCTGCGTTTGCTGGAAAGCGCCGCGGCCGGCGAGGGCAGAATTTCGGCCTGGACAGGCGACACCCGCATTTTTATCACGCCTGGATACAGGTTTAGAATTGTGGATGCGCTGATCACCAATTTTCATCTGCCAAAATCCACGCTTTTCATGCTGGTTTCGGCGTTTTGTGGAACGGATGTGATGCAGGCGGCGTATCGCCACGCCATCGCTATGCAGTACCGGTTTTATTCCTATGGGGACGGAAGTTTGCTGTTTCGCGCGTCCCCATGACAGTTACGTCAAAGGTTTCATTTAACGTGACAGCGCGCGAGGGCGCCGCGCGAACCGGCGTCATTCATACCGCACGGGGGGTAATCCGCACGCCCGCATTCATGCCGGTTGGGACGGCTGGCACAGTAAAGGCCATGTTGCCGGGCACGGTCCGTGAGCTTGGCGCGGATATCGTGCTTGGAAATACCTATCATTTGATGCTGCGCCCCGGGGCCGAGAGGGTAGCCAGACTGGGCGGACTGCACCGGTTCATGAACTGGCCGCACCCGATCTTAACTGATTCAGGCGGTTATCAGGTGATGTCGCTGGCGGGCTTGCGCAAAATAGATGAACAGGGGGTGACGTTCCGATCTCATATTGATGGCGCGCAACATTTGCTGACACCGGAGCGCAGCATCGAGATCCAGTTAATTCTCGGTTCCGATATTATTATGGTGCTGGACGAATGCACGCCATTTCCGGCTACCATTTCGCAAGCGGAACAATCGATGCAACTGTCCATGCGTTGGGCCGAACGTTCCCGGACTGCATTTTCAAATGCGCCCGGTCATGCCCTGTTCGGCATTGTGCAGGGGGGAGTTTATCCGGATTTACGGGCGCAATCGGCCAAAACCCTGTGCGATATCGGATTTGACGGATATGCAATCGGTGGTCTGGCGGTGGGTGAAGGCCAGGACAGTATGTTTGCCACTGTGGAACGGACGACGCCATATTTGCCGGATGACCGCCCGAGATATCTGATGGGGGTTGGGAAACCGTCGGATATTGTCGGCGCCGTGTTACGCGGGGTTGATATGTTTGATTGTGTATTGCCTACACGCAGCGGACGCACCGGACAGGCTTTTACCTCAGAGGGCGTCCTGAATATGCGCAATGCCTGTCATGCGGAAGATACAAGGCCACTGGACGCAGCTCTGGATTGTTCTGCAAGCCGGGACTACAGCCGTGGATATCTGCATCATCTTGTAAAATCAAAAGAAATATTAGGTTCGATGCTGCTAACTTGGCATAATCTGGCGTACTATCAAAATCTGATGCGGCGAATTGAAACGGCGATCCAGGCAGGCCGGTTCACCGATTTTGCAGACGAATTCAGTCATGTGTCTAAAAGTTAATGCCTTAACAGTCCAGGCCGGGATTTTGGGATATATGCGCTGATGCCGGGATTAGTGAATTGTCTGCTTACGCCTGCGGCACGCAACAATCCCGTTTTGCGGCGCGCGCAACTGGAACTGGTGCTGTCTCTGGCGGTGCCATTCCTGTTCATGCCGGTGGTCGCCCTAAGTATATTATACCTGAAGGATGCCGTTGATTTATATGACATGGGCTGGTTTGCCGCCTGGTTTTTGCTTCCTCTGGGCCAATGGTTAATATTGCGCCTGACCGGCGCGGTAAACGTGGTGCGCGACATATCGACAGTGCTGATTCTGGTATTTGTCGGTTTTGGCGCGCTGCATACAGGCGGAATTAAATCATCATTGGTGATTGGCCTTTGCATCGTTCCCCTGGAAAACATGCTGACCGGCGACCGGCGCCGGGTGATAATGTCTATCGTCGCAGTATTTTTATGCCTGGGCATTTTATGGGGAGCGGGTGAATTACATCTGCTTCCCGCTGATCGCATCTCCAGCGACCTGCGCGATAAACTGCGGCCGCTTGCTGTTATATTTGTCATGCTCTACAGCTTTCTGGTCGCAGACGCGCTTATCCGGCACCGGCGGGCGGGTGAGAAAGCGCTGGCTGATACGGAAAACCTGTTTGAGAGCCTGTTCGAAACTGCCCCCATCTCGATTATGGAACAGGACTGGTCGCAAATCCGCCTGATGATCAACGCCTTGGCCGATGATGGCATGGCGGATCTCAACCACTATCTGCTGGATTATCCCGATGTCCTGAAAAAAATGATCGGCGCTATCCGTTTCACCCGGGTAAATAAGGCCACTTTGATGCTCTACCGGGCGAATGGCCCTGACGAGCTGATCGAACATCTTGCGCCGGAGCGGCTGACTGTTGAAGAATTACGAAATTATCGATTGTGGATTTGCAGTTTTGCAACTGCTGGAACCGGCAACTATCTGAATGAAACGATCAACAGGCGCCGTCGCGGCGGTCAGGTTTATACCCGCGTCCGGTCTTCAATTGTCCCGGAGCATCGCCATGACTGGTTGCGGGTAATAACCACCGTGGGTGACGTGTCAGACCGCAAACGCACGGAACTGGACCTGCATACCGCCAAGGAAGAGGCAGATCGCGCCAATCGGGCGAAATCCCGGTTTCTGGCGAGTATGAGCCATGAATTGCGCACGCCGCTGAATGCCATTATTGGATTTTCAGACATTATGCGCCAGCAGATGTTTGGGCCAATTGGCGGCGGCCGGTATCTCTCCTATGCCGAGGATATTCACGACAGTGGCCAGCATTTACTTAATCTGATCAATGACATGCTTGATTTATCCCGCATTGAGTCTGGAAAATATGAAATGCGTGAAGAATGGCTGGGCGCCCAGGACCTGTTTGATTGGGTTCTGAATATGACAGAGCCGCAAATCCTTGCCAGGGGGGTTGAGGTCAGTCATGACGTCGAAGATGGGATGCCAAATTTCTGGGCTGATCAACGCGCGATGCGGCAGATTTTGCTGAATTTACTCTCAAATGCGCTGAAATTTACGCCACCGGGTAAAAGCATCAGATTGTCGGCAATTCAGGATGCCCGGAATGGCAATATTGTTCTTGAGGTCGCAGATAGAGGACAGGGAATTCCGGCCAGATTGATGAATACCATCACCGAACCATTTGTGCAGGCGGGCGATCCCGCGATGCGGACCGAGCAAGGCACGGGCCTGGGGCTTTCCATCACAAAATCGCTGGTGGAGATGCACGGAGGCAACCTTGCTCTGGCCAGCACGGAACATGTCGGGACGACGGTTACGGTTACATTTCCGGCCAGCCGGGCGGAAATGAATGGCCGGACAGATTCCTTGCCGGATGTCCTGGTTGCCAGCGGTGCTTCGCCAACACTGTAAATGCCAGGTTTTCTTCCCATATCAAGGCCTGAACTCCATTAATCGGTTTTCGCGTCAGGCGCCGGGTTTTTTCTTGCATAAATGGCTGATATAACGTTCATTGCATTTCAACATTGAGCGGTTAGCTTCTTGTCTGGGCAGATTTATCTGATTGGGCCGGGAGCTGGCTTTTTTTAATGGGTGTACCGGACAGGCGCGACGGCCTTGATTAGAGGACATGGTGCGGACCGGTGGTAAACAGGGGAAATGGCGGTTTACACCCAAGATTTTCCTTGAAATTTGTGTTAGAGTGTCATAACAAGCGCGTCTTGTTGTGATTTGTACCCACTCTTACCTGTTTGGGAGATTATGCGATGAGTGTTTCACTCGCTCTCAAAAAGGAAGGCGTTGGCCTTCAGCCGGAATCTGTGCTGGGTTTGAACGCGGGCAGTCTTAGTGGACTGCCGAATGTCTATGCGCGCGACGCGCTTCCCAATCAGGAACATATTAATTTCCTGCTGGATCATGAGGCTGAACGGTACACCAGCAGGCACCTGCAGATTTATCTGAGTATGGGATGCCCCGCGGTAATGGCTGTTAAACCGTAAAAAATCTCCAAAGTCTAAAATTGGGTTTCACGGCGGGCTTTAACCGCTGTGGTTTTTTATCACTCTTCTTGCCGGTATGGGAGGATGTGTCATGTCATCTGTTATTGCACTCAATAAATCTGTTATTGCCCCTAAAAAGGAAGCTGCTGGACTGAAGCCAGAATCGCTGCGCGTGCATCCGGCCGATCGTCCGGCGGACTTGCTGGCGCTGGTGCCCAATACCAGGCATCAGGAAGAAAGAAAGGATTTCCTGATCGAGTCCGAGGATGGGCGTTACGCCGGCATGCATCTTCTGATCGACCTGAAAGACGCCAGCAGGCTGGATGACATTGCCCATATCGACCAGGCGATGCGCGATTGCGTTACCGCGGCGGGCGCCACGCTGCTGCATATTCATCTGCACCATTTCACCCCCAATGGCGGGGTGTCCGGCGTTGCGGTACTGGCGGAATCACACATCAGCATTCACACCTGGCCGGAATATGGCTATGCGGCCCTTGACGTATTCATGTGCGGCGCGGCCGAACCGCACAAGTCTATTGATGTGCTTCGCCGGGCGTTTCAGCCGGGCAAGGTCGAGGTTGAAGAGCGGCCCCGCGGGCGCGGTCTGTGACCGGGTGGCACGAGGAAGGTCTGTACCCGGACTTTCGCACACGCTACAAGATTGACAGGGTGCTGTATGAAAGCAGCACTGAGCATCAGAAGATGCGTCTGCTGGAACATCCGCGCCTGGGTAAAATCCTGACGCTGGATGATGTGACGCAGACCACGGAAAAAGACGAATTCATCTATCATGAGATGATGACCCATGTCCCAATTCTGGCCCATGGGGCGGTGCGCCGTTTACTGATTATCGGCGGCGGGGACGGCGGAATTCTGGAAGAGGCGCTTAAGCACCCCGGCGTTGAAAAGGCCACAATGGTGGAAATCGATGCGGGTGTGGTCGAATTTTCCAAACGGTATTTGGGTGAAATCTGCAAGGGCGCGTTTGACGATCCGCGCACAAATCTGGTTATTGGCGACGGGTATGCCTTTGTTGCCGATAGTCCGGAGAAATATGACGTGATCATCGTAGATTCAACCGACCCCGAGGGGCCGGGTGAAATTCTGTTCACGCGCGAATTTTACCGCCGCTGCAAGGACCGTCTGACGCCAGGCGGCGTGATGGTGACGCAGAACGGCGTTCCATTCATGCAGCCTGAAGAATTGCGCAGTTCGGTGGCGCATATGCGCAATTTTTTTGCGGATGTAAGCTGCTATCTTGCGACCATTCCGACCTATGTCGGCGGGGCGATGGCGATGGGCTGGGCCACGGATAATGCGGGTTTACGCAAAGTGACGGCCGAAACGCTGGAATCTCGTTTCAGGCTTCTGGATTTGAATAACCGTTATTATACGCCCGAAGTTCATAAGGGCGCGTTTGCATTGCCGCCCTACGTTTCGGAACTGCTTTAGCGCTAAGCGGCTGCATTTCGTTGCAGCCGTTTTGCCGCCGCCAGGCTGACAGAATGGAAGCCTGCGCCGCCTGCCTCAAGATGTTTTGAAAGTTGCGCTCGCATCCGCGGATCCCAGAATTGCCTGATGTGGTTTTCAACCCCGGCAATGGCTTCATCTTCCGGATAGGCTTTGAAGAAATCGGCAATCTGGTTGGCCATATGGACGAGACGTTCACTCTCCATGATTAAAGTATCCGTTGAGGATGCGTGTACAGATTAAATCCATCGCCGCGCGCAAAGGCCGCGATGGTCAGGCCGCTATCATCGGCGATCTGCACCGCCAGCGATGTTGGCGCGGAAACAGCCACGAGAACCGGACACCCGAGCGTAACCGTTTTCTGCACCATTTCCATGCTGCAACGGCTGGTGATCACAACCATGCCGGATGCCGGCGAAAGCCCCTCGCGGGCAATCGCGCCAATCAGTTTATCAAGCGCATTGTGGCGGCCCACGTCTTCGCGGACGATCAGTAATTCACCATCTGCCGTTGCAAAACCTGCCGCATGCACGGCGCCAGTCTGATTATTGCAAGTCTGAAGTTCGGGCAGTGCGGCGATGGCCCGGTCTATGGCGGACGCCTTGATGGGTTCGGATGGCGGTAAAACAGGCAGGGCGCGCATCACCTGTTCCATTTCCGCGATCCCGCAAATTCCGCAGCCGGTGCGCCCCGCAATGTTGCGCGCCCGTTCGATTAATAGGGCTGCGCGATGCATCGGGATTTCGATGCCTAAACTTATTCCTGCCCCCTTCGGGGTTAAATCAATAAGCATCACTTCCTGTGCGCTGGCCACGACGCCTTCGGAGATCGAAAAACCGAAGGCGAAATCTTCCAGATCATTCGGGCTTGCCATCATCACTGCAAAGGGTTCGCAATTATAGACAAAGGCGATGGGGGTTTCGACCGCCAGCCGATCGGTGAAGGTGTTGCTGACGCCATGACGCCAACGCGCAACCGGCATTCCGGTAGACGCTGCATTTCCGCTCTGTTTGCCCATGGCGTCCGTTTGAGTTTACTCCGCAACAGGCGCAATGCGGTGGGAGCGATGGCGGAATTCCTCCGCCTCGGTTTGCCATTGCGACCAGGCGTTGCTGGGGCGCACCTCGACCGCCGTCACTTTATATTCCGGGCAATTGGTCGCCCAGTCGGAATATTCCGTGGTGATGACATTGGCGGCCGATTCCGGATGATGGAAGGTCGTATACACGACCCCGGGCTGCATACGGTCACTGACCAGTGCGGTCAGCACGGTTTCACCGGTGCGGCTCATCACCGCCACCTTGTCGCCATCGCGGACGCCGCGATTTTCGGCGTCAAACGGATGGATTTCCAGGACGTCTTCGGGATGCCACACACTATTTTCGGTCCGGCGCGATTGCGCCCCCACATTGTACTGGGTGAGAATGCGTCCGGTGGTCAGCAGCAGCGGAAACCTGGGGCCGGTGCGCTCTTCGGTGGGCACATATTGGGTAATCATGAAGCGGCCCTTACCGCGCGCAAAGCCGCCAATATGCATCACCGGCGTGCCTTCCGGGGCGGCGTCATTACAGGGCCATTGCACGCTGCCCATCTGGTCCAGCAGATCGTAGCTGACACCGGCAAAGGTCGGCGTCAAGCGGGCAATTTCATCCATGATTTCTGAAGGGTGCCCATAATGCATCGGGTAGCCCAGCGCAGTGGAAAGCGCCATGGTCACTTCCCAGTCGGCCATGCCCGCCAGCGGTGGCGTGGCGCGGCGGACCCGGCTGATGCGGCGTTCGGCATTGGTGAAGGTGCCGTCTTTTTCCAGAAACGATGCGCCGGGCAAAAACACATGGGCATAGCTTGCGGTTTCATTCAGAAACAGATCCTGCACGACAACGCATTCCATGGCCGCAAGCGCCGCCGTGACGTGATGGGTGTTGGGATCGGACTGCACGATATCTTCGCCCTGAACGTACATGCCCATATAGGAGCCTTCGAGCGCGGCGTCAAACATGTTGGGTATGCGCAGGCCCGGTTCCGCATCCAGCGGTACGCCCCATGCGGCCTCGAACAGCGCGCGGGTCGCGCCATCCGAAACATGGCGGTAGCCGGAATATTCGTGCGGGAACGAGCCCATATCGCACGCGCCCTGCACATTATTCTGGCCGCGCAGCGGATTGACGCCCACGCCGGGGCGGCCAAGATTGCCGGTCATCATTGCGAGGTTCGCCATGCCCATCACCATGGTCGTGCCCTGGCTGTGCTCGGTGACCCCAAGCCCGTAATAGATCGCCGCATTGCCGGCGGTGGCGAACAGCCGGGCCGCAGCGCGAATTTCACCGGCGGGAACACCGGTAACCGCAGTCACGGCTTCGGGTGTATTTTCGGGGCGCAGAATGAAATCGCGCCAGCGGGCATATTCTGCGGCGTCGCAACGCTCACCGACAAACGCCTCATCAATCAGGCCCTCGGCGGCAATCACGTGGGCCATGGCGTTAATGACGGCCACATTGGTTCCGGGCAGCAATTGCAGATGGTGTTGGGCCTCAACGTGCGGCATCCGCACCAGATCGATGCGGCGCGGGTCGATGACAATCAGCTTTGCGCCTTCACGCAGGCGGCGTTTCATTTGTGAGGCAAACACCGGATGCGCGTCGGTGGGGTTGGCGCCGATCACCAGAATTAAATCCGCATCCTGCACGGAATCAAAATTCTGGGTGCCCGCCGAGGTGCCGAACGTGGTTTTCAATCCATATCCGGTTGGGGAGTGGCAGACCCGCGCGCAGGTGTCGACATTATTGTTGCCGAACGCCGCACGGATCATCTTCTGGACCAGGAAGGTTTCTTCATTGGTGCAGCGTGAACTGGTGATGCCGCCGATGGAACTTTTGCCATATTTATTCTGTATACGGCGGAATTCCGAGGCGGTGTGCGTTATCGCTTCGTCCCAGCTCACTTCGCGCCACGGGTCCTGTATCGATGCGCGGATCATGGGTTTGGTGATGCGGTCCTTATGGGTGGCGTAGCCCCAGGCGAAGCGGCCCTTGACGCAGGAATGCCCATGATTGGCCTTGCCATCCTTGTGCGGGGTCATGCGCACCACACGGTCGCCCTGCAATTCGGCCACGAACGAACACCCGACACCGCAATAAGCGCAGGTCGTCAGCACCTTGCGTTCCGGCTGGCCCATCTGGATGACGGATTTTTCCATCAGCGTCGCCGTGGGGCAGGCCTTGACGCAGGCGCCGCAGGAAACGCATTCCGATTGCAGAAAATCCTCGTTCATGCCCGCCGATACGTGCGAGGCGAAGCCGCGTCCGTCGATGGTCAGCGCAAACGTGCCCTGTTGTTCTTCGCAGGCTCGCACGCAGCGCGAGCAGACAATACATTTGGATGGGTCGAAGGTGAAATAGGGATTGGATTCGTCTTTTTCCGCCTGCAGATGATTTTCGCCATCGAAACCATACCGCACTTCGCGCAGGCCAACCGCGCCCGCCATGTCCTGCAATTCGCAATCGCCATTGGCTGCGCAGGTCAGGCAATCCAGCGGATGATCGCTGATATATAATTCCATGACGCCGCGCCGCAGCCGCGCCAGACGATCCGTCTGGGTAGTGACCTTCATGCCGGGTTCAACAGGTGTTGTGCAGGAGGCGGGGGTGCCCTTGCGGCCTTCGATTTCGACCAGGCACATGCGGCACGAACCAAATGGCTCCAGCGTATCGGTCGCGCACAGTTTTGGAATTTTTACGCCGGCAAGGGCTGATGCGCGCATCACCGAGGCGCCAGCGGGGACGGAGACTTTGATGCCGTCCACCTCCAGTGTCACGGTGTCCGCGCCCGGCCGGGACGGTGTTCCAAAATCCATATCAAAGGGCGCAGCCATCAGCTTCTCCTCATTCCATTCATTTTGCGGCGGCCAGGGGCGCGCGCGCGAAATCTTCCGGAAAATGATCCAGCGCACTGAGCACCGGCATGGGCGTTAATCCGCCAAGCGCACACAAGGAACCATCCCGCAGCACTTCGCACAGATCACGCACCAGTGCGGTATTTTCCTCCGGCCGCTCGCCCTGCATGATCTTGTCCAAGGTCTCGACGCCCCGTGTTGAACCGATGCGGCATGGCGTGCACTTGCCGCAGCTCTCGATGGCGCAGAATTCAAGTGCAAAGCGCGCCTGTTTCGCCAGGTCCACCGTGTCGTCAAACACAACCACGCCGCCGTGGCCAATCATACCGGATTTTTCCGCAAAAGTCTCGTAATCGAAAGGGGTGTCAAACAGCCGTTGCGGCCAGTAGGACCCTAGAGGCCCGCCAACCTGAACTGCGCGCACAGGCCGCCCGCTGGCAGTGCCGCCGCCATAATCCTCAATGATTTCACGCAGCGTCAGACCAAAAGCGCGCTCGATCAGGCCCCCCCGGCGGACATTCCCGGCCAACTGCACCGGCATGGTGCCGCGCGACCGGCCCATGCCAAAATCGCGGTAGAATGCCGCACCTTCGGCAAGGATCACCGGCGCCGCCGCCAGCGACAGCACATTATTGATAACGGTCGGCTTGCCGAACAGGCCCGCAATGGCGGGCAGGGGCGGTTTGGGGCGCACTTGCCCGCGCCGTCCTTCCAGGCTTTCCAGCAGCGAGGTTTCCTCGCCGCAGATATAGGCCCCGGCGCCAAGGCGCAGTTCCAGATCGAAACGATGCCGGCTGCCGAGAACCGCATTGCCAAGCAGGCCGCCGGCTCGGGCGATTTCGATGGCGCGGGTCATTTTAACAAAGGCATGCGGATATTCGGAACGGATATAGACAAAGCCTTTGGTTGCGCCCACCGCCATCCCGGCAATAATCATGCCTTCGATCAGCAGGAATGGATCGCCTTCCATCAGCATGCGGTCCGCAAAGGTGCCGCTGTCGCCTTCATCGGCATTGCAGACGATGTATTTCTGATCCGCTTTTGCAGCGGCTACGGTGCGCCACTTGACACCTGTTGGAAAGCCCGCCCCGCCGCGCCCGCGAAGTCCGGACTCAACGACCTGTTCGACGATATCCGCCGGAATCATTTCAAGCGCGCGGCGCAGGCCCTTCAGGCCGCCATGGGCCTGATAGTCTTCCAGCGACAGGGGATCGGTAACGCCACAGCGCGCAAAGGTAAGACGCTGCTGGCTTTTCAGCCAGGGAATTTCCTCGACCGGCCCCAGGCTGCGCGTATGGCCGGGGTCATCGAACAGGGCAGGGACGCCGGTCACGGTGACGGGGCCATAACCGATGCGCCCTTCTGGTGTGGCGAATTCCACGAGCGGCTCCAGCCAGAACAGGCCGCGCGATCCGGTGCGGATCAGTTTCGCGTCCAGCCCGCGCCGGGTGATCTCTATACGGATGGCTTGCGCCACCTCTCCGGCGCCGACTGACAGGGCCGCCGCGTCGTCAGGGACATAAATCAGCCGGGTCATTTGCCCACCCGGCGCAGCACTGCGGCGGTGTCTAGCCGTCCATAAAGTTTTGCGTCAATCAATGCAGCAGGCGACAGCGCGCAATTGCCCAGGCAATAAACCGGCTCAAACGTTATCTGCCCATCAGGACTGGTTTCACCGAGCTTTACGCCAAACGCCGTTTCAAGTTCGGTGATCAGGCGTTCCGCCCCCATGGCCTGACACGCTTCTGCCCGGCAGATTTTGACGACATGGCGGCCAGCGGGAGCGCGGCGGAAATCATGATAGAAACTGACAACGCCCTGCACCTCGGCGCGGGTCAGGTTCAGCACATCGGCAATGACCGGCAGAGCGCGTTCATCAACGTAACCGAACTGATCATTGACGGCATGCAGAATGGGCAGCAGCGGCCCATCAAGGCCCTTCATCTGTTGCGCCAATTCGCGCACCGGAGCGGGATCAAAATCAGCAGACGAGGTTATTTTTAGCGCTTTGGTCATGGCGCGCAGTATCGGCGATCAGACCTTATTACTCAATGAAGTTTTTAAGGGTTCTTAAGTGGATGGCGTCTTCATGATGCGCAAGCATTGAAGCCTGATATGTTTTTCAGCCCAGCACCCTGGCAAAGCTCAACTCGTGCCCATCAGGGTCCTTGATGTGGAAATAGCGTTCGCCCCACGGGGCGTCGCGGGGCGGAAATTCCGGCAGGAAACCTTTCGTCAATGCGCGGGCGTGCATGGCGTCGACATCGGATACGTAAAGTATGAAGCGTCCCCATTCGCCCCACTTTTGCATATTGGACACCGCCATCAGGTTGATATAGCCGCCGCCCGCGTGAAAACTGGTGAAGCCGCTGGCTGGGCCGCCATAGCGCAGGGCGAAACCCAGTCCCGCATAGAAATTAACCGCCCGCGCCATGTCATGGGTGGCGAGGGTAATCGCGCTGATCGCTTCGATCTGCGGCGCGTTATCCCCGCCCATGGCGCTGTTTACGCCGCCGCCAACTGGCCCAGCAGCGGGCGCACCTCTTTGGCGAAACGCTCGAACTGCGCGTCGCGGTCTTCCAGCGGGCCGGTCGCATCCAGCACAAAATGCCGCACGCCCGCCGCATGGAAATCGGCGATGCGCTGCGCGCAATCAGACGGGGTTCCAACCACCGCATATCTTTTCGCCGGCGCGCGAAAGTCCATGGCGTAACGCTTTGTCAGGGCCTCTGCCGCGACATCCAGGGCGCGCTCATAGGTGTCATCAATACGCATGAAAATCAGATGCGAACTGGCGAATTTTTTGATATCCCGTTTGGCTTCTTTTGCCGCCACGGCAATCTGCTGCAGGCCGTCGCGGTACATTTCCGGGGTCACCACATAGGACATCCAGCCGTCGGCCAACTCCCCGCAGCGTTTCAGCGCAGCCTTGTTGCGCCCCCCGGTCCAGATCGGCGGGCCGCCCGGTGTCACCGGTCTCGGCAGCATCTGAACGTCCTTGAACGGATAGAATTTGCTGTCTTCGTTGCTGACCTTTTCGCCGGTCCATAATTTACGGATGGTGCGGATGCCATCGGTCAGGCGCGCGCCGCGTTCGTTTACGGGCACGCCGCAGGCTGCATATTCATTTGGGAATTCACCCCCGACGCCGACGCCGAAAATGAACCGTCCTTCGCACAGATGATCGAAGGTGGCGACCAGCTTCGCCACCGTGGTTGCATGGCGCAGCGGCATCAGATAAACGCCGGTGCCCAGCAGTAGCCGTGAATTCACCGCCGCCACCTGGGCCAGTTGCAACAGCGGATCCAGCATGGGAACGGCGAATGCGATATGATCGCCAGTCCAGAGCGATTCATAGCCCAGCCGGTCGGCCAATGCAGAAACCTCGCGGGCGTCCTTCGGTTTTGTAATAACGGCGCTGAAACCAAAGGTCAGTTTAGTGTCGAGCGGTAAGTCCATGGTGTTTCTCCCTGTGGTTTATTGTCAGGCGGCCAGCCACCCTTGTGCAATGGCGGCCTCGTTGCGCAAAATTTCCGGCGTTCCCAGAAGGGCGCGGTTGACGCTTACTCTCTTGTACCAGTAATGCAGCCCCATCAGATCCGTAAAGCCCATGCCGCCATGTACTTCGGTGGCGGTGCGGATGATGAATTTACCCGCTTCATCGATCCCGGATTTGGCGAGCAGGCCATAGACCAGGGCATCAACCGGCACTTCGTCATAGGCGTGGGCGGCGTACCAGACCAGAGAGCGGAACGGTTCAAGCTCGGCAATCATCTCGGCGCACATATGCTTGACCGCCTGATAGGACGCGATAACCCGGTCAAATTGCTTGCGTTCTTTCGCATATTCCACGGCCTTGTAGATCATGACATCCGCAGCGCCAAGCGTGTCGGCGGCAAGCGCCAGACGTCCGGCCAGGATGGTTTTCCCGATCGCCCCGGCGGCTTTGCCCCTGCCACCCAGCAGGTCAGCCTTTACGCCCTCAAGCTTTACTTCGCAATGCATGCGCGTGTAATCGATGGTGGTGAGTTGCGTCACCGTTACGCCCGGCGCATTGCGCGGAACAATCGCCATATTGTCCGGTCCGGCCGCCAGCAGGAAAATATCCGCCGGCCCGCCGTCCAGAACGAACATGGCGTTGCCGCTCAGCGTATCGCCGGACAGGCTGACGCCGTTACTGTCACGTGTACTGATGATCTCGGTCACGCCAACGCCAAATTTTACTTCACCCGCCGCAATTTGCGGCAGCCATTGTTCTTTCTGCGCCTCAGTGCCGCCCGTCAGCAGCGCCACGGGCGCCATGATTGCGCTGCCGGTAAATGGCGCAGGCGTCACCGTGCGCCCCAGCGATTCCAGTATGACGATGGCGTCGAGCATTGTGAACCCCGCGCCGCCATATTGTTCCGGGATCAGGACGCCGGTCGCCGCCAGATCCACCAGGCTTTTCCAGATATCGGCGTTAAAGCCGGTTCTGGCGTTGGCGAATTCCCGGATGCGCTCCAGCGGCAGTTTGTCTTCGGTTAAACGGCGGAATGAATTTTCCAGCAGTTTCTGGTCGTCGGATAATCCAAACTCCATTACTTTTTCTCCGCAGGCTTCGGCTCACGGGGCATGCCCAGACCGCGTTCGCTGATAATATTTTTCTGGATTTGCGACGTGCCGCCGCCGATCATCAGACCAAGATCAAACATGTTGCGCACCTGCCAGGAACCATGGCTGCGCAGGTGCGGGCTGCCGTCATAGAGTGTGCCGAGTTCGCCCAGGGCCTCAAGCGCGATATCCGACAATTCGCGGGCAAGGGTTGTGCCGTAATATTTTATGATCAGCCGTGACAGGCCGGGTTCTTCGTTTTTCAGGGTCTGGCTCAACAGGCGCAGGGCGTGAAATTTCAGCGCTTCGGTCTTGGCCTGGGCGGCAACCAGCCGGTCACGGTACAGGGCGCGTTCAATCATTGGCTTGCCGTCAAGTTTTTCCTGC
>JBEBFX010000041.1:0-19994 GCA_040081735.1 Alphaproteobacteria bacterium
CTTTAAGTGCGCGGGTCTCGTTCGCCGCCGGGATGCATAATGACAGCAACCGTAATTCTTTCCCGGCCAGCGCAATGGTGCTGGTGAATAACGCGCCGGTCGCGCTTCCGGGCCGGGAAGAGGATGATCTGGGCCGCTTTGCCATTGGTACGGCGCAGATGTCGCTGGACACCGGCAAACAACGCTTGCAGCAGGTGTTTGCGGACTTCACGGCACTGTACGATGATCAGGTCGAGGTGGATGAGCTGGACGTGCGCGCGCTGGTTCTGAATACAGGTGTATTTTACCGGTCGGCACTTGGCGACCTGCTGCCGGGGGCGCATATGAGCCTGCTCAGTCTCGACCGGGAGAAATATTTGCGCGACTTTGCCCTGTCCCTGCGCTGGCAAAAACCGGTCTCCACTTCGAAGATAACGGTCTTTACAGAAGCGCGCCACGGCTGGCGGGCCTTCAACAACACCACAAATACTCCATTCGCGGGGCAGCAAAGCGGTCATTATCAAAGGCTGGAAGCGGGCGGCCAGCGGCTGCTTGACGCTACGGCACTGGCAAGCGTGTCCGTGGTGTTTAACCGCGTGGCGGCGATTAATTTTGAATCCTACAAGGGCTATGAAATCTCCGCCGGCTTACAGAAACTACTTCCCCGAAGGGCAAACTTTACCGTGCTGGCCACAGTCGAAAAACAGATTTACGAAGGGCCGGACCTTTTTATATCGAACCTGACACGCAAGGATATCGACCTTTCGCTTGAGATGGCTTATGGTGTGCCGCTGTCCACGATGCTTGCGTTTGCCCTCGGCGACGGGGCGCTGCCGGCAGCGATTGCTGATACGTCGCTTAATCTGAGCGCCGCGTACCAGAACTCCAATTCCAATTTGCCGAACTACGATTATGACAATTTCCGCACCCAGTTCATGCTAAGCCGCAACTGGGATTTTTGAGTTATTTTATCTGCGGGGAGCAGGGCTGGCCCGTTCACGAGCGCTGGTCACGTTTGGCGGAGGGGATGAGAATCAACTTGTCATAACTGTAATGTCTGTCACTATTGCGTGATAAATTTAGCGTATATGGTTAACTGAAGTATAGATGCATATCAGTCGATGCCCTGGAGCATTTCATGCCCGATGATTTTTCCGATTATCTGTCTACTTCCGGGTCGGTCGCGCCCGCCGGGTCGATCAATGGAAATATCGAAACGCCGCTCGACAGCGACTGGTTCCGTATCAGCCTGACGGAGGGCGTGCGCTATCTGTTTAACCTGGAGGGCGCGGATACATCGCGTGGAACCCTGACCGATCCGTTCCTGAAGCTGTATTTCAGGAATGGAACGTATGCAGGGGCGTTTGACGATGATAGCGGCCCGGGACTGAACGCCAGTTTCGCCTTTACCCCGGTATTCAGCGGCGATTATTTTCTGGAGGCGACGGGCGTAGGCGACGGTACGGGCACCTACCGTCTGAGTGCTGCTCTCGACACGGTTACGGATGATTTTGCCGCCAGCATAGGAACGGCGGGCAATCTCGGCGTCGGCGGATCGGCCACGGGAAATATCGAAACATCTGGCGATGTTGACTGGTTTCGCATCGTTGGAACGGCGGGTGCGACGTATCAAATCGACGTGGAAGGGGCCGATTCAGGCGCGGGATCCCTGGCGGACCCGTTTTTGAGAATTCACCTGGCCAACGGGACGGATACCGGGCTTTCGGATGATGACAGCGGCACTGGCCTGAACGCCAGTTTTTTTCTTACGACAACGACAGGCGGTAATTTCTTTTATGCGGTCTCGGGCTTTGGCGACAACACCGGGACCTACACGATCAGCACCAGGATTGCCACAACCGCCACCCGGCCAAATGATGATTTCGCGGACGGTGTAACCACGACCGGCGCCCTTGCCATCGGTGGCGCGGTTACCGGGAACATCGAAACCTCCAGCGATACGGACTGGTTTCGCATCAGCGGGACGGCGGGGACAACCTATCAGATTGATGTGCAGGGGGCGGATACGGCGCAGGGGACGCTGGTTGATCCGTTTCTGAGTATTTATAACAGCGCCGGGGCCGATACGGAACTTTCCGATGACGATAGCGGCGACGGACTGAACTCCAGCTTCTTTCTTACTGTCACCACGGGAGGAGATTTCTATTTTGCCGTCTCCAGCTATGGCGACGGCACTGGCACTTACCGTCTCAGCGCGTCCGCTGTTGCAGCCGATGATTTTGCTGATTCCGCCTCCACCGCCGGATTGCTGACTATTGGCGCCGCCACCACTGGCAATATTGGCGCCCCCCTGGGCGACAGCGCACCGGATCTTGACTGGTTCAGGGTTAATTTGACGGCTGGCACGCGCTATCAGTTTGATATGGAGGGCTCGGATACTTCGGGTGGCACACTGACGGATTCGTTCCTGACCCTGTTCAACAGTAATGGCGAATATGCAGGCGTCTATGATGATGACAGCGGCAGCGGTTTGAACGCGCGCTTCCTGTTCACCCCCAGCACCAGCGGCGTGTATTTCGTCGAGGCGGCCAGCGCCAATTCCGGAATGGGTACATATCGTATCAGCGCGGCTGTCAGCACAGCCCCCGTGATCGTTGACGATTTTTCCGCCACGGCCGCCACGGCGGGATCGCTGATTGCGGGTAATTCCGTCAGCGGCAACATCGAGGTCTCACGCGATACTGACTGGTTCCGCATTCAACTGACGGAAGGGACACGGTATCAGTTTGATCTGGAAGGCGTGGACACCTCATCGGGCACACTCTCGGATCCGTTCCTGAGCCTGTTCAACAGTAATGGCGTGGACACCGGCCAGTCGGATGATGACAGCGGGGCGGGTCTGAATTCCAGCCTGTTCTTTACGGCAACCTCCACAGGAACCTATTTCCTGGCGGCGGGGGCATTTGGCGAGGATACCGGCACCTACCGCCTCAACACGGTCGTCGTTGGCACTTCGGCGGATCGCGACGATTTCGCGGGTTCTACGTCCACGACCGGCTTGCTTACGGTGGGCAGTTTTGTCAGCGGCACAGTCGAGCGGCCGCTGGACAGTGACTGGTTCCGCATCAATCTGACGGCGGGCACGCGCTATCAGTTTGACATGGAGGGCATGTCCAGCGCGCGCGGAACCGTTGCCGACCCATTCCTCAGACTGTTCAACGCCAGCGGAACCTATGCCGGCGTGTTTACGGACAATGGCGGTACGGGGATGAATTCCCGGTTCGTCTTCACGCCGACCGAAAGCGGCGTTTATTATCTGGACGCCACCAGCAGCGACTTTGGCAGCTACCGGCTCAGCGCTTTGGCGCTCGTAGCCCAGACGGCCACTGACGATTTTGCGGCTTCTGCGGGTACGGGCGGATCGCTTGTCGCGCCCGGCAATGTCTCGGGCAACGTCGATGCGATGGGCGACAGGGACTGGTTCCGCGTTAATTTGCTGGGGGGCAAAAGCTACCGGTTTGAACTGGAAGGGGTGGACACAACCCGTGGAACATTGGCTGACCCTGTCCTGCAACTGTTTGACAGCAATGGTGTCTTTACCGGCGCAGGCGATGACAATAGCGGCACCGGCCTGAACTCCGCCTTCATATTCACGCCAACCGCAAGTGGCGTATTTTATCTTGACGTGACCAGCAGCGGGGCCGGCACCTACCGGCTCAGCATCGGTGACGCGGCGGCGGACACGGGCGCGATAAACAAGATCGCCTCCATTCTTGGCGGCATTGGCAATTTACCCCGCTATCCTGTGGCGGACGGATCCGTGCCGGTTATCATCGCGGACCCCATTATCGGCCGTTCAAGCCGCCCTGCGTCCACCGAGGCCCGTGAAATTATTACCGGTGACGATGCCCTGAACATGCATACGATCCGAAGCGCGCGCAGCGACTTCTCGTTTGCCTCTGCGTCGGGCACGAGCACGATCACCGATAACACGCCTGGACGGAACGGGGTTGTCACCCTGGTCAATGTTGAGCGGGTGCAGTTCAATGATGGCGTCATGGCGTTTGACACCGCGCCGTCGCAAACGGGCGGCCAGGGCTATTTGCTGTACCGCGCCGCGTTTGACCGCACCCCGGACGCCGGCGGCCTGGGCTACTGGATACGCGAACTGGACCGGGGCCAGGATTATGGCTCGGTCGTCGCCGCCAGCTTTATTGCCTCCCAGGAATTCACTGCAAAATATGGGACGAATATCAGCAATTCCGCATTTGTGAATCTGATTTACCAGAACGTTCTGGACCGCGCGCCGGATGCGGATGGCGGGGGCTACTGGCTCAGCCAGCTAAATGGCGGCTTTGCCCGATCCAACATGCTGGCGTCCTTCGCCATTTCTCAGGAAAACTACAATAATGTGGCCCCGCTGATCAGGGACGGCTTTTTTTACGAGTGATCGTCTCCGGAATGCAGCATTTTGACGACAATTATCTCTCTCCATGCCGGCCCGTTTATGGGGTATGCATGGGCGAATAAATTCACCAGATACATTTTTACGGGGAACTTCATGGCGGATGATTATTCCGGGGATTTTTCCACATCAGGATCGCTCACGTCCGGCGCTGCGATTACGGGAATCATCGAAAGTCCCAACGATAGTGACTGGTTCCGTGTCAGCCTTCTGGGCGGAATGAGCTATGTATTTGACCTTGAAGGGCGTGATACGGGTCAGGGAACGCTAACGGATCCGTCGCTGAGCCTGTTTTTTGCGGATGGCGCGACGGTTGCTGTCCAGGATGATAATACGGGTGCGGGCCTGAATTCCGCATTCGTTTTCATGCCAACGATGAATGGTGATTATTATCTTCAGGCGGCCAGCGCCGATGAAGGAACGGGTTCATACCGTCTCAGCACGGAACTGGTTCCGCCTGTCATTCCAGCCCTGCAACCACTTGCCGCAACAATATTCACCCCGCAGATTCTTGTTTCCCAGCCGCCGGCTATCCTTGCAACCGTGCCGCCAGTCATTAAATCAACACTTCCGCCGCCACCTGTTATTGCAGTGCTTCCGCCGCCCCCATTAATTGCGACGCTTCCGCCAGTCATTAAAACAACACTTCCGCCGCCGCCAATTATATCGACCGTTCTTCCAGCGGTTATTCTTGATACGACCAAAATTATTACAACAACACTTCCGCCGGTTATTACAACGTTACTTCCTCCGCCGCCAATTATTTCAACTCTCCCTCCTGCGGTGATTCTTGACACAACCAAAGTTATTACTTCGACGCTTCCGCCACCAATTATTTCAACGCTTCCACCAGCCATACTTGACACAACGAAAGTCCTAACAACGACACTTCCGCCAGCCGTTATAACGACCCTCCCTCCTGTTATCACCAAAACCACTACGCCGGTTCTTACCCTGGACACGACCAAAGTAACGACTGTTACTGTTCCACCGGTCATCATTTCAACGCTGAATCCGGTAACGGTGACAAAATTTGTTCCAACACTTGTTTCGACGATCCGGCCAACTGTCACCAAACTAATCGATGATTATGCCGGCTCTGCGGCTACGGGCGGAAGCCTTTCTGCGACGGGCGCCGCCAAGGGCAACATCGAAACGCCCGGGGATACGGACTGGTTTGGTGTCGCGCTGACTCAGGGTGTGGCCTATCAGTTTAATCTGGAGGGCAGGTATTCGTTTCAGGGGACTTTACCGGACCCGTTCCTGAAATTGTTCTCCGGGACTGAAACCAGGGCTCTCGCATCTGACGACGACGGCGGAACGGGCCTGAATGCCGCAATCTCTTTCACCCCGTCCGCCACAGGAATTTACTATCTTGAGGCTTCGGGCAGCGGGACGGGCACCTATCAGATCAGCTCTGCCGCCACGCTGACCCGAACTGTTCTTACACCGTTGCGCACGACATTGCCGGTTCTGCGTCCCGCCCAGGGGGCGGATGATTTTGAGGCATCGACGGCTACAAAAGGCACACTTGCCGTTGGGGGATCGGTTACGGGAAATATCGAAACGGCTTTCGATACGGGTGACTGGTTTCGCATCAGCCTGACGGCTGGAACGCGCTACCAGTTTGACCTGGAAGGTGTGGAAACGGGACAGGGAACGCTGCTCAATCCGCTTCTGGTGCTGTTCAACAGCAGCGGCAATTATGCCGGTGTGCTGGATGATGACAATGGCGCCGGCGCCAACGCGCGCTTTTTGTTCACCCCTGCGGTCAGCGGCGTTTACTATCTTGATGCGACCAGTTCGATCCCCCGCTTTGGCCCGCCTGTCGGCGGCGCCGGCACCTACCGTCTCAGCGCCGCAATCAGCACTGCCCCCATTTCAGCCGACGATTTTTCCAGCTCGGCGAATACAACGGGATCGCTTAACGCCAACACGACAGGCGCACTTGAAGACGGAGGCACGGCATCCGGGAATATAGAAAAATCCGGCGACACTGACTGGTTCAGCGTTCAGCTGATTGCGGGCACGACGTATGGATTTAGTCTGAGGGGATTTAATACGTCTGATGGAACACTTACGGATCCGCTATTGCGGGTATTCAACAGCGGCGGCGTCACCACCGGGGCCGTTGATGATGACGGGGGTCTGTACCTGAATTCCAGCGTCACTTTTACTGCGACAGAGACGGCGCAATATTTTCTTGCGGCGGGGGCCTATGCCGAGGGCAGCGGCACCTACCGCTTGCAGGCCTATGTCCTGGGAAATTCGGCCAGCGGCGATGATTTCGCCGTCTCCACTGCTACGGCTGGAATCATCAATTTAGGCGGGGCCGTCAACGGCAACGTTGAAATGTCCGGCGATAGTGACTGGTTCCGGATCAGTTTAACGGCAGGCACACGCTATCAGATTGATATGCAGGGCGCCGATACTGCCCAGGGAACGCTGAAGGACCCCTTCCTGAGGCTGTTCAACAGCAGTGGCTCCTATGCGGGCATCTACGATAACGATAGCGGCGCCGGCCAGAACGCTCTTTTCGTTTTCACCCCAAGCTCAAGCGGGGTTTACTATCTAGACGCCACAAGCGCCGGGACCGGCACGTATCGTCTCAGTGCGGCAGTCACGGCCCCGGCGGATGATTTTGGGTCTTCCGGCGGAACCGCCGGGGTGCTGGCAGCGCCGGGTAATGTCACCGGAGCCATTGAGACAATTGGCGACAGAGACTGGTTTCGCATAAATCTTACAGGCGGGAAGAGTTACCAGTTTGATCTGGAAGGGGCGGACACTTCCCAGGGCACGCTGGTTGATCCGGTGCTCCAGCTATTCAAGAGCAATGGTGAGTTTACCGGTGTTTCCAATGATTACGGCGGAGAGAACAATAATCCGCGGTTCATCTATACCCCAGCCGAAAGCGGCGTTTTCTACCTGGATGTCACGAGCAGTGATTATGTCCCATCCACTGGCGGTGGCGGCGGCTCAAACCCTGTAATTATTAATAATGGCCCCATTACGGGGGGTGGTATTGGCGTCCTGACAAGTAACGGCCGTGATAGTGCTTCCACGATTGGTTCAGTTCTAGATGTCACCTCTCTGGTTACAGCGGGCCGGGAAAATATCCCCGCTCCCATTTCCGGGAATGGCATTGGCAGCTATACACTGAGTATCACCGAGGTCGCGCCGGGCACTGGCCTTGATCCAAAAATACCGCAGTCATTGGTTCAGCAGGTGATTGCCTATTCTATTGTCGGTAATTTCGGCAGCATACCGAATCTTTCCAAGGCAGAGGTCAATGTGCCGGTCGTTATCGCTGATCCCGTCATCGGGGCTGCAAACAGCCCGGAAACCACTACCACCACCACAAGTGCAGGTGTCACCTCTCTGGCGGCGTCAAACCTGTCAGTGGCCCCTGAGCCGCGTGAACTTATCACCGGCAGCGATGATCAGAGCGTGCACGTCATCAGAAGCCCGCGCGCCGAGTTTTCATTTTCGTCTGCCTCTGGCACAAGCGTTATCACCGATCACACACTTGGCCGAAATGGCGTTGTTACCCTGGTTAACATCCAGCGCGTGCAGTTTAACGATGGTTTTATGGCGTTCGATACGACGCCTGCGGACAATGCGGGTAAGGGCTATCTGCTGTATCGCGCCGCGTTTGACAGGACCCCGGATGCGGGCGGACTTGGCTACTGGATCCGCGAACTGGATCGCAATCAGGACTTCGGTTCTGTGGTGGCGGCAAGCTTTATTGCTTCACCGGAATTCGTTGCCAAATACGGCGCCGGCGCCAGCAACACGGAATTCATAGAACTGATTTACCAGAATGTTCTCGACCGCGCGCCAGATCAGGGAGGCGGGGATTACTGGCTGGGTCAGCTTAATGAGGGGTATGCGCGATCCAACATGCTGGCTTCATTCGCGGTTTCCATGGAAAACTACAATAGTGTCAAGCCGTTGATCATGGATGGCATCTTTTATGAGTGAGCGATTGACCAAAGCCGAATGACCGTTAAGCTGGGCAAGGTTAAAGGATCTGGGGGCTCGCCCGGGATGATTGCTTATTTGCGCTGGCTGGCGCCGCTGGCCGTGATGCTTCTGTATGCCCTGTTATATCTGTTTCAGCCGCCCCTGCTGCTGGCTGCGCGCGCGGCAGTGTTTGATTTTTATGTGGCGCAGCGCCCGCGCGCCTATGATCCCAACCTGCCGGTGCGGATTGTTGATATCGACGATGAATCACTGGAAAAGCTTGGCCAGTGGCCGTGGCCCCGCACGCGAACGGCGCGCCTGATTGACGCCCTGCGCACGGCGGGGGCAAAGGTAATCGCCTTTGATGTGGTGTTTGCCGATCCGGACAGAACGTCCCTGTCACGTCTGCTACCGGATCTTGCGGCGGATTTTGCCGCCAACAATATAAAATTTGACGCCGGAAAAATTATCGACGCGCCGGATAACGATCTGATCCTCGCGCAAACCGTGGCAAAGGGCAAAGTCGTTACAGGGTTTGCCTTTCTTGGAACCCGGACCGGCGAACTTCCGGAAAGCAAAAGCATTATCCTGATGAACGGGGGCGATGCGGCGGCGCATCTGATGCATTTCCCCGGCGTGCTGAAAACACTGGCCTTGATTGAAGGCGCGGCAGAGGGCAATGGCGCGTTTTCGGCCATACCGGATGCCGATGGCGTTATACGCCTGTTGCCGCTGGCCTACAGCATGAAGGGCGCGTTATATCCCTCGCTTGCGGCGGAAGCGCTGCGTATCTACAGCGGCGCCAGCGCCATCACCGTGCAGGTGCGTGATGCGCATCCGGTATGGCGCTTTCTGATGGGGGGCGGGATCGAAAGCATCCGCATAGGGGAATATTCCGTTCCCACCGATGAAAAAGGGCGTATTCGGCTTTATGACAGCGCCAGCGCGGTTTCGCGTTACCTGCCTGCGTGGGAAGTTCTGGCAGGCGAAACCGACCCCGATGAACTGGCGGGCGCGATTGTCTTTATCGGCACCAGCGCCATGGGGCTGGGTGATATTCGCGCCACGCCGCTGGAACGCGCCGTGCCGGGTGTCGAGGTGCACGCGCAGATCGCGGAACAAATTCTGACGGGCCATTATCTTGTGCAGCCGGTTTGGGGAGACAGGGACGCATCTGCGGTATTCGTGCTGTTTTCTGTTCTGATCTGCATCGCCAGCGGGCGCAAGCGGATCGGCCGTGCAAGTCTGCTTCTGGTTGCCGGGGAAGCGATATTGTTTGGCGGCAGCGTGGCGGCGTTCAGGTATTATTCCCTGCTGATCGATCCTGTGCTGCCGGGCGTGGGACTTGCCGCCGTATTGGGGATCGTTGCGGCCATCGGATATGCCGGCGCCGTGGCCGAACGCCAGCGGGTGCGCTCGGCATTTAACCGCTATCTTGCGCCTGCGGCCATTGATCGTCTGGTGCTGGATCCGGGGCAGTTAAAGCTTGGCGGCGAGATGCGCACCATGACCTTTATGTTTTCCGATATTCGCGGCTTCACCACGATTTCAGAAAGACTGGACCCCGAAGAACTGACCCGGTTTATCAACCGGTTTTTGACCCCGATGACCAATGCCATCCTGGAAACCGGCGGCACCATCGATAAATATATGGGCGACTGCATCATGGCGTTCTGGAACGCCCCGCTGGATGATCCCGATCATGCGCAAAACGCCTGCCGCGCCGCGCTCAAAATGCTGCGCGCGCTGGATGACCTGAATTCGGAACTGGACGCCACGATGCCGGGGATGCGGCTGGCGATCGGCATCGGCATCAACAGCGGCCCGTGCTGTGTCGGTAATCTCGGCTCGGAATACCGCTTTGATTATTCGGTGCTGGGCAACGATGTCAATATTGCCTCGCGCCTGGAGGGGCAGTCGAAGGCCTATTCCCTCACAGCGCTTGTCGGCGAGAACGCTCATGCTTTGGCGCCGCATTTCGCCATGCTGGAACTGGACCAGATTATGGTCAAGGGCAAGACCGTGCCCATCACCGTTTGGGGGCTGCTCGGCGATGCGGCACTGCAAACCGATCCCGAATTTGCCGGGCATGACGTGCAACATGCCCGGATGCTGTCGTGCTATCGCGCGCAGGACTGGCCGGGGGCGGGGCTGATAGCAGCGGCGCTCGGGAAAAGTGACATTGCGCGGCGCCTGGGCCTCACTGAATTTTATCAGCTCTATATGGAACGCATCGCGGCCTATATGGCTACGCCGCCGGGTGCGGCGTGGGATGGCGTTTACGTGGCGCTGAGCAAATAGTTCACGCTTCAGCGCTTTCCAAACAGGCCGCCGAGCGGGTTTCCGCCGCCGCCCAGACCCGGCAGGCCAGGGATCAGGCTTGGCCTCTGGGCCGCCGGTTGCTGCTGTCCTGCCTGGGGGGATGATCCCCCTGCCGCAGATTGACAAACCGCATAGGTCGCCTTGTCCCCCTTCATCTGGCAACGCGCCAGTAATGGCGGGACTTTCTCCTGGTGGCCGGTTTGCTGGTATAACCGGATGGCCTCGGGAATAAAGCTGACGGGCGTGTCATAGCGCCGGTTGGCCTCATCCACAAACCCTGCCGCCTGAGGCGTGTTGCCGGTCTTGATGGCGTGCGCGGCGGCATAGCGATAGCCCGCGATAGGGGGAAGCGGGTTACGCAGGATGGCGTCAAGATGGGACACGGCATCCGGCCGGCCCTGCCGGTTGGCGACCTCATACAGGGTAAGCTGCGGATACGCATGGGCGGCCGTCGGGCCGCTGACCGCTTCCTGGGCAAGTTTCGAGGCCTGTTCCAGTTGCCCGGCTTCCATCAGCACACGCGCTTTGGAGGCGGACGCATAATGCGAGAATACCGGCAATGCGCGCTGCTGATCCCATTGCGCGGCGCCAAGCGGCGGGCGCGGCGAAGTCTTGTAGAACGCCCCCAGATACTGGATGACATCGGCCTTGCGTTCACTCACGGGACGGTGGTCTTCGCCCTTGTTGCTGCCTGCAATGGCTGTAATCGCGCCCGGCGCCAGCCGCGCCAACATGCCGCCAATATTGGCCGCCGAGGGCGCCGCCATTGCGGAACCGGCGGCGCCCGCGATGGACATGGCGTTGGCCTGCAGTGACGCCTGAACAAACTGATCTTTCGCCTTGTCACGCTTGGCGATTTTCTTTTCCCAGTCTTCCAGCTTGGCCATCATCGTTGCGATGGCGGCCTTGTTATACCCGGCGGCGATAAACAGATCGGCCCCCATCAGATCGGCCTCATCTTCCTGACCCGACGTCCAGTTTGGCGCAATCACATTTTCGCTGACGGCATAAACGGCTTCGGCAATGTTCATTGAGGTCTGTCCGTCAATGGCGGGCGCAATGCCCGATACCTGCTGCACGGCGGAATAGGCCCCCATCAGCGTTTCACCGGCTTTCAGCATGCCCTGCTGGGCCTTCAAAAAATCGTCTGACTTATGGTGATTTTTCAGCACGTGGGTAATTTCATGGGCCAGAACGGCCGCGATTTCATCTTCGCTTTTCAGATCGCGCAGCAATCCCATGGGCAGAAATATTCCCCCGTCGGCGGCGGCGGAGGCGGCAAAGTGCTCCTGCGGTATCACATATACATGGATGGGACAGTTGGGCAGCGGCGATACCTTGAGCAGCTTGTCCTTAATTTTGTTAAGGAAAATGTCCAGCGGCGGATCAGCAACCACGCCATAGGCAACCCCATCAATGCTTTGGCGCCGGGCGCTGTCTGCGCCGGTGCCCCCGCACAGCTGAGCCGGGTTGGCCTGGGTTCTGAAACTTTCAATCAGCGGGCGTTCCGGCAGTTTCGGCTTTTCTTTTTTGTCAGCCGCCAATGCGGGTTGGGCAAGGGCGATGCTGAAAAGCCCAATCCTGGCTGTGACCAGCAGCCAGTTCATACAGGGGCGCATCAGCAGCCATTCCCCAGACCGCGAATGCCCAGCGGAACAGGCGTGCCGCTTGCAACCTGCTCCCCGCACGTGCCGGTGGTCAGGCCGCTCTCGTTGGTTTCGACCTGCAATGCGTCGACCCAGTATTTCTTGCCGTCAATTTTCAGCAGCAGCATGCCATTCTCACTGACAGCCTGTACCGGAAGCGGCAGGGTTACGCCTGCGGCGTCAAGCTGGGAAGCGGGTTCAGAGGCCTGATCGGTCGTGAACAGATCAAGGCTGGGCACAGTGATGGCCACGACGTCATAATTGGGCCGCTCTACGGCCTTCACACCCGATGCGGCGGCGGTTATGATCGTTGCCATACAAAGCAGTACCAGCCGTCTGAATGCTTTATTCATAGCGCCCCCGTCAGAAAACCTGAAATTGATGGTATATGTTAGATGAAAACCAGTTAAAGTTGAAAGTTATATGGTCACACTATGTCATTTTGGTGTTCGCTGCCCGGCCAAAATAAATTTTCAATGGATCGATAGGAATGTCCCATGGGGGATAAGAAAAAACCGGAGGCAAGCCAGACATATTTCGTCTATGTGCTGGGCAGCTGCGACGCCGTTAGCGTGCGTACCTATGTGGGCTGCACAATAGATCTGGAACGCCGTCTGGCCGAACATAATGCGGGAACCGGCGCACGATCCACCCGGGGCCGGGAATGGCGGATAATTTATTCGGAACGCGCCGAGGACCGCAGCACCGCGCAGGCCCGGGAATGGCGTCTGAAACAGGATCGCGGCTTTCGCAAAACCCTGGCGAGGCTTATTCCTGGAATCGTCTAGCTGTAACGTCTCAATAGTTTGTTCACGGCCGATTTTGCGATCCTGCTTGTTAAACGGCGCGAGGCAGGCGAAACGCCGCGCTCCATAGCAGGCGCTTAGCAGGCTGCTGAAAAACCCTTCTTTTTGTCATCCTGAGCGGCCCGCTGCGCCAGCGCTTGCGCGGCGAGAGCGAAGGATCTCAGAGGCGCCATAAACGCTGGAGATCCTTCAGTCGCTGCGCGCCATCAGGATGACAATTCCGGGTTTTTCAGCAGCCTGCTAGAACCTCATCCGGAATAATTTAAACACGCAACGTTGGCAAAAATGCGGCGCCAATGCGGTCACACTGCGAAACCGGGCAAATTTACGCGCCGGGTACATAATTCAGATTTGACGCCAGCCAGCGCTCCGTCTCGCGCACGGTCATTGCCTTGCGCGCGGCATAGTCCGCCACCTGATCCTGATCGATGCGGCCAACGCCAAAATAACGGCACCCGGGATGACTGAAATAATAGCCGCTTACCGAGGCCGCAGGCCACATGGCGAAATTCTCGGTCAACTGGATGCCGGCATTGTCCTCCGCCTTCAGCAGATCGAATAAAGCGCGCTTCTCCGTGTGATCAGGGCAGGCCGGATAGCCCGGCGCGGGCCGGATGCCACGATAAGCCTCGGCGATAAGATCGGCGTTCTCCAGCGCTTCATCGGGCGCGTATCCCCAGAATACCTTGCGAACCTGGGCGTGCAGATGTTCGGCAAAGGCCTCGGCAAATCGATCCGCCAGCGCCTTGATCATGATCGAGGCGTAATCGTCATGGGCTGCCTGAAATTCCGTGGCGATTTTCTCCACCCCATGCCCTGCCGTAACCGCAAAGCCGCCAAAATAATCCGCAATACCGGTTTCTCTGGGGGCGATATAGTCGGACAGGGAAAAATTCTCCTTGCCTTCGCCGCGGTGCATCTGCTGGCGCAGGCAATGCACGACGCCCAGCCGCTGGTGGCGCGTATCATCGGTGTATAATTCAATATCGTCGCCAATGGCGTTCGCCGGCCAAAAACCGATAACCGCGCGCGGTTGAATCCAGCGCTCCGCAATAATGCGTTTCAACATGACCTGCGCATCATCGAAAAGATTTCGCGCCGCCTCGCCTACTTTTGCATCCTGCAAAATTGACGGATAATTCCCGGCCAGTTCCCATGACTGAAAAAATGGCGTCCAGTCCATGCACCCTGCGAGTTCGCCCAGATCATAATCGCCGAACACTTTCAGCCCCAGAAATGACGGGCGCGGCGGCGTGTAGCCTTGCCATGTCAGCGCGTGACGGTTCGCCCGCGCCTCGCTCAGCGTCGCGCGCCGCCCCTCGCGCCCGCTGCCGCGCGCATGACGGCTCGCAATCCCGGAATATTCCGAACGCACCGCGGCGATATTGGCGTCACGCTGATCTTCGCTAAGCAGATCGCTGACGACCGACACCGCGCGTGAAGCGTCCAGCACATATACCGCCTGACCTTTAAGATAATTCGGCGCGATCTTCACGGCCGTATGGATCTTGCTTGTCGTCGCGCCCCCGATAAGCAATGGAATTTTGAAACCCTGGCGTTCCATTTCGGCGGCGACCGTACACATTTCATCAAGGCTTGGCGTGATCAGCCCGGACAGTCCGATTATGTCCGCCTTTTCCCTGCGCGCCGCGTCCAGAATGCGCTCGACCGGCACCATCACCCCAAGATCAACTACATCATAATTGTTACATTGCAGCACGACGCCTACAATATTCTTGCCGATGTCGTGGACATCGCCCTTGACTGTCGCCATGACGATCTTGCCGTTGGCTTTTACGGCCGTGCCGGACTCCAGCCGTTCCTGCTCCATATAGGGCAGCAGATGCGCCACGGCCTGTTTCATCACGCGCGCGCTTTTCACCACCTGGGGCAGAAACATTTTACCGGCCCCGAACAGATCCCCGACCACATTCATGCCGCGCATTAGCGGGCCTTCAATAACATCCAGCGATTTGACGGCGTTCTGGCGCGCCGCTTCCGTATCCTCGACGATAAATTCTGTAATGCCCTTTACCAGCGCATGTTCCAGCCGCTTTTCGACATCCGCTTCGCGCCAGGAAAGATCGGGGCCATCCTGGCGCGCCCCGCCGCCTGCGCGGAAATTCTCCGCTATATCCAGTAATCGTTCGGTTGCGTCCGGCCGGCGGTTCAGGATGACGTCCTCAACGCGCTCCAGTAAATCTTTCGGGATTTCCTCGTACACCATCAACTGCCCGGCATTGACAATGCCCATATCCAGTCCGGCGCGGATTGCATGAAACAGAAACGCCGCGTGCATCGCCTCGCGCACCGGATTGTTGCCGCGAAACGAAAACGACACGTTGGAAACGCCGCCGGACGTGCGGCAATATGGCAGTTCAGCCTTGATCCGCCTGACCGCATTGAAAAATTCGACCGCGTAATTATTATGTTCCTCAATCCCGGTCGCCACTGCGAAAATATTGACGTCGAAGATAATATCTTCCGGCGGGAAATTTATTTTTTCGGTCAGCAGTCTGTAGGAACGCGCGCAGATTTCAAATTTACGATCCGCCGTATCCGCCTGGCCTTTTTCATCAAACGCCATAACGACGGCGGCGGCCCCATACCGGCGCACAAGCTTTGCCTGCTGCAGAAATGGCTCTTCGCCTTCTTTCATGCTGATGGAATTGACGATGGCCTTGCCCTGCACGCATTTCAGGCCGGCCTCGATAATCGCCCATTTGGAGGAATCGATCATCAGGGGAACGCGGCTGATATCCGGTTCCGAGGCGATCAGATTGAGAAACCGCACCATGGCGGCCTGACTGTCGAGCAGCCCCTCATCCATGTTCACGTCGATGATCTGCGCGCCGCTTTCCACTTGTTGGCGGGCAACCGCGAGGGCCGCTTCATAATCGCCATCCAGAATCAGTTTTTTGAATTTGGCCGATCCGGTGACATTGGTGCGCTCGCCAATATTTACAAATGTTGAAATCATGCAGCAGACCCGGCGCCTGCCTGCGCTGAAACCGGAAAAATAAACGGCTCAAGGCCGGATAATCGCATGGTCTTCGTCCGCTCCGGAATTTTGCGCGGCGGCACACCGGCCACGGCCCCGGCTATGGCGCGAATATGCGCAGGCGTCGTGCCGCAGCACCCGCCGGCCAGATTGATCAGGCCCGACCGCGCCCATTCACCCACATGGGCCGCCGTTGTTTCCGGCGTTTCATCATAGCCGCCAAAGCCGTTCGGCAAGCCCGCATTGGGATAGGCGCTGACTGCCGTATCCGCCACCCGTGACAGTTCCGCAATGTGGGGGCGCATCTGCTCCGCGCCCAGCGCGCAATTCAGCCCTACAGCAAACGGCTCGGCATGGCGCACGGAATACCAGAACGCTTCGGGCGTCTGCCCGGTCAGGGTGCGCCCGGACAAATCGGTAATGGTGCCGGAAATCATGATTGGCAAACGAACGCCTTTCGCGTCGAACGTTTCCTCAACCGCAAAAATCGCGGCCTTGCAGTTCAGCGTGTCGAACACGGTTTCGATAAGTATGAAATCCGCCCCGCCGTCGATCAGCGCAGCCGTCGCCTGGCCATAGGCCGCGCGCAATTCATCAAACTTGATGTTGCGAAAGCCCGGATCGTTGACATCCGGCGAAATGCTGGCTGTGCGGTTGGTGGGGCCAAGGGCGCCCGCAACCCAGCGCATCTTGTCCGGCGTGCGCGCCGTAAATTCATCCGCTGCCTTGCGCGCCAGCCGCGCACTTTCGTAATTCAGTTCCGCGACAATATCCGTCAACGCATAGTCGGCTTGCGCCACCACAGTCGCGCTGAAGGTATTGGTCAGCAGAATATCCGCGCCTGCATCAAGGTATTGCCCATGAATATCGCCAATAATCTGCGGCTGGGTAAGGCTCAGCAAATCCCCGTTGCCGCGCACATCCTGATTATGACCGGCAAAGCGGACCCCCCGAAAATCCGCCTCTGTCAGCGAATGCGTCTGGATCATCGTACCCATACCGCCATCAATGACCAGTATCCGTTCGCGGATGGATTTTTTCAGATTATCAATGCGGCTCTGTCGTGTGGCGCTCATATCGGCTTACTCCATTTATCCCTGTGAGGGTTGGCTTCTTCGATCATTGCAAATGATCCCAATTCAGCCGCGCCTCATCCGGGGCTGCGCGCAGTCCAAGAATATGGCACAGCGCGTAGGTCAGATCGGCGCGGTTTCACGTCTAAAAGTGAAAATCATGCACGCCATTGGCGCGCAGCCGCACGCATTGTTCCGCAGCCGCCACAATGGCCACCAGCTTGCGGGTTTCAACTTCATTCTCAAGCCCCTCGAACAGTTTGGCGAACCAGTCCGGCACGCTGGCGCCGTTCATTTCCGCCATGCGCTGAGCGCCGTTGAAATTGGTTACAGGCATGATCCCGGGGATAAGCGGAAGCGTGACGCCTGCGCCAACGGCGCGATCGCGAAACCGTAAAAAACAGTCGGTATCAAAGAAAAACTGCGTTATCGCGCGCGTGGCGCCCGCATCGATCTTGCGCTTCAGATTATCCATATCCGCTTCCAGACTGGATGAATCCACATGGGTTTCCGGATAAGCGGCGACGCTGATTTCAAAATTGCCAATTTTACGAACACCGGCCACGAGATCCGATGCATAGGCATACCCGCCGGGGTGTGGCGTATATCTGCTTTGGCCCTCGGCTGGATCGCCGCGCAGCGCGACAATATGGCGGATGCCCGCATTCCAGTAGTCGTGCACGACCTCATCCACTTCCTCGCGGGTCGCGCCGACACAGGTCAGATGCGCCGCCGGTGTCAGTCCGGTATCGTCCAGAATGCGTTTAACGGTGTCATGGGTGCGTTGCCGCGTGCTTCCCCCCGCGCCATAGGTCACCGAAACGAATTGCGGTCCAAAGGGCGCGAGACGGCTGATCGAGCGCCATAATGTTGCTTCCATTTCAGGCGTTTTGGGCGGGAAAAATTCAAACGAAACCCGTATCGGATCAGCCGAAAGTGACAGTTCGCTGCCAAGAATCAGCGAAGCAGCTGGTGTTGTTTTTTGCGGCGTCATTGAACTTTCTCTCCTGTTACGGCCCGATCCGCGCGCATTGGTAAAGGGCGGCCATGAATTTGCGCGAGCCATATGGAGACGGTCAGTCCCTGCCCTGGGGCCGGCGGCAGATGCCGCACTTCGACCATCGTCAGCCCCGCAGCTGCGCACCAGGCCGAGACTTCTTTTTCTGAAAAGCCCAGGCGGCGATGGGCATGGGTTTCGCGCAACTGCTCAATCCCATGGGGCGCAAAATCAACAATCAGCAGACGTCCATCTGGTTGCAAAACCCGTGCCGCCTCCCGTATCGCTGCGGCCGGATTATCCAGATAGTGCAATACCTGATGCACCGTCACCAGATCAACAGATCTGTCCGGCAGGGGAAGATTTTGCACTTCCGCCTGACGGACATGGAAATTATTCAGCGCCGCGCCTTCCAGATTGGCGCGCGCAATCGCCAGCATTTCGCGGTTGAAATCAATTCCGGTAGCCTTTTCGGCAAGCCCTGCCAACAGAAGCAGAATGCGTCCCGTTCCAGTGCCCAGATCAAGCGCATGTGACACAGGGCGCCGACCCAGCACGTCTTTCACCGCCGCCTCCACGGCAGATTCTGAAACATGCAGCGAGCGAATTTTGTCCCACTCTGCCGCATTTTTAGAAAAATATTCCGCCGCCAGCCGGGCCCGCTCCTGGCGCGCCTCACCCAGACGCGCATTATCCAGCCGCAGCGTAGCATCATCTCCGGGCATCAGTTTAGTAATGGCGCAAGCCAGACCGCCGCATGCCCCGCCATCAACAAGGCGATAAAATACAAAGGTACCCTCCGGCAATCGCATCACCAGGCCTGCGTCACAAAGTAATTTCAGATGGCGGCTGACGCGCGGCTGGCTCTGAGCCAATATGCGTATCAGTTCAGAGACGCTAAGTTCGCCCTGGGCCAGAAGCGCAAGTATGCGCAAGCGTGTCGGCTCTCCCGAGGCCCGCAACCCTGCTAACAGCACGTCCAACGTCAAATACTCCATCTTCACTCCGGTAGATCATATATAAAGATATGCTTATATATAAATCAAGCGATTTATCACCACTGCATCACATCGGTACGGATTGCCTGAGAGGCAGAAAACGATATTATTCGCAGGCGGATAACGACTTTGTGGTAGGCCGGCTAAAATGATATAAATGTTACAATGATTCTACGGATCATAAGATTTGGTGGTTTTGTCCAGTACAGATTGAATTTACAGTGACGCGCGAACGCAATCCGGCAAACATAGTCCAGCAAACACAATAAGGACTCGCTAAGGCTTTTCGATTATCATAAATACCAGCGATGCGTGGGGCGTCAGTCACAGAGCAATGCTGACTTTGCTGGTGCGGAGGCGCCGGCAAATAATACGGGGAACCTGTTAAGTGAATGATTTGATCTATTTTCCGCGGCGCATATCCACTGCGGCACTGACAGGTATCGCAGCCAGCTTCATGACTGTCATGGCCGCACAGACAGTATCGGCCGCGGAAAAAGCCGGAGCCGATGTCGTTTATACTGACATGAACGATCCTTTCGAGCCGATGAACCGGGCGATTTTTTCGTTTAATCTCGGCTTCGATAAGGTCATCCTGCGCCCAGTGGCCGTGGCCTATCGTTTCGTCGTGCCGTCACCCGCGCGCAAGTCTGCGACAAACTTTCTCGACAATCTGGAAAGTCCCGTAATTTTCCTGAATGACATTCTCCAGGCCAAGCCCGGCCGGGCGGGAACCACCCTTGCCCGCTTCGGCATTAACACCGTCATTGGATTTTTTGGGTT
>JBEBFX010000193.1:0-5618 GCA_040081735.1 Alphaproteobacteria bacterium
TTTTCACAGGCGCGTTCAATCGCTTCACGTTCGGCGTCATTCATCGTGGCTTCTCCCTGATTAACTGTTGCGTGCCGTAACAATCCATGTGGCGGATCCCATACATAATCCCTGTGCGCCAAAATCCGTACCCATGGCCTCCCAGATTTCACTGCGTACTTTTTCACGCACATCAGGCGTCTGCTCGGCCAGTATCATGCGGATCGGCCCAACCCCCAGCAGGAAATCCACAGCGCCGGCAAGGTCACGCCCCTCCCCGATGATAATTTGCAGATCCTGCGGTTCCAGCTTCACATTATTGAAACCGGCGCTTTCCAGAATGCGGGTGACGCGCGCGGGATCGCCAAAGGAAAATGGTCCGGGATCTTCGGGGCCAAGCGGCGCGGGCATGGTTACATGTTTGGCTGCGATCATCAGGCTTTTCATCACCCAGGGATTTTCCTTCACCGGCCGCCACACAACCATGCAGAGGCGGCCGCCGGGTTTTAGCGCCGTGCGGATATTGGTGAAGGCGGCAGTAGGGTCTGCAAAAAACATGACGCCAAAGCGGGAAAAAACAACATCAGCGGCGGCGGGTGCAAATTGATGCACACTGGCGTCAGCCAGCGAGAACATAACGTTACCTGCTGTTGCGGCCCGCTGGCGCGCCTTTTCCAGCATTGGCGCGGAGATATCGACACCCAACACCTGCCCGCCGGGCCGGACTTTTTCTGCAATCGCCAGGCTGGTGGCGCCGCATCCGCAACCAACGTCAATGACGGTTTCGCCGGGCCCGAAATTGGCCTTTGCAATCCCGCCAAGACCAAGCGGGGCCAGCATGTTATCCAGATCATCCTGTTCCTCGGCCCATTTGCGGCCCAGATCGCCGTTCCACAGTTCCGCCTGGGCCGTGTTATCGCCCGCCGGTGATTGCGCCATTTTATACCCGCTCCTGCTGTGTTGGATCATCGCTGATCTGAACCAATTGCTTGCCAAAATTTCGCCCCTCCAGCAGGCCCTGAAACGCGCGCACGGTGTTTTCAAGCCCCTGGGTTATGTCCTCTCGATGGCGGACCCTGCCTTCACGCAGCCAGCCGCTGACCTGGCTGTGAAATTCTCCAAAACGGCCGCGATGGTCGCCGATCACAAAGCCTTCGGCCTTCATGCGGCGGCCGATCATGCTCATCATCACGGAGGCAAGCTTGTTCGGCCCTTGCGGTAATTCCGTTGCATTATAACCCGATATGCCGCCGCACAGCACGATGCGCGAAAAATTATTCATCTGCGGGCAGACGGCTTCGAACACCTTGCCGCCCACATTTTCAAAGTAGACGTCTATGCCCTTCGGGCACGCTGCGCGCAGTTCAGCCTCCAGATTTACGCTGTGATGGCTGAGGCAGACATCGTAGCCCAGCGTTTCCACGGCATAAGCGCATTTTTCCGGCGCGCCGGCGATGCCAACTGTGCGGCAGCCCTTGATCCGCGCAATCTGGCCGGCCAGCGATCCAACAGAACCGGCGGCGGCCGACACCACCACTGTTTCGCCGGCCCTGGGCGCGCCAATTTCCAGCAGGCCGTACCAGGCGGTAAAGCCCGTCATGCCGAGCACGCCCAGCGCTGCGCTGATCGGCGCCAGCTGTGGATCAACCTTGCGCAGGCCCAGCGCATCGCCGGAAATGACGCCATACTCCTGCCAGCCAACCGTATCGCAAAACACAAAGTCACCCGGCGCATAACCATCAAGCCTGGATTCCATGACCTGCGAAACCGTTCGCCCCGTAATGACGCCATCAATCTGCACAGGAAACGCGTAAGACGGCGCGTCATTCATCCGTCCCCTCACATAGGGATCAAGTGACAGATATATTACTTTTGTCAGCATCTGACCGGGGCCAGGCGCGGCTATGGCTGTCTCGGCAAACCTGAAATCACTTTCCTTTGGCGCCCCGATAGGCCGGGCCGCCAGAACTATTTGCCGGTTTGTCAGATTGCGCATTAAATTTCCCTTGATGCGTTTTCATGCGCCCGACCAGGACAGGTCAGCCATCGCAATAGAATAATCATTAAAATAATATTATACTTAACATTATAAAATCATAGCGGCTTATGCTCATTTGGGGGCCAGTAACGAGGATTGATATGTCAATTTCATTTGAAACTTTGGGCAACGCAACCATTATGGTTTTTCAGGATGGCGAGCCGGTGCTTGCAACCGACCCCTGGATGGTTGGCACTGCCTATTTCGGCAGCTGGGCGCTGGAAAGACCGCTTACGCAAGATCAGATCAATAATATAAAAAAATGTAAATACATCTGGTTTTCCCACGGCCATCCAGATCATCTGCACACTGATTCCGTTGACATGCTGCCGCGGACAATAGAACTGCTGGTGCCGGATTTATACAATTCCGATATTCCATCCCATCTGAGGGAGATGGGCTTTACAGTGCGCGTCCTGAAATACCGGGAGTGGCTTCCGGCAACGGACAAGGTCCGCATCTGCTGTCTTGATAATATCAATCAGGACGCCATTCTGGCTATAGACACGCCGGATGGGATCATTATCAACAAGAATGATTCCCCGCTTTGCGGAGAATTGGGCTTTTTGCGCAACCTGATTAAAAAGCATCCCAGGAACCGGGCCTATTTGACGGCGCTTTACTCCGGCGGCGCCGACATGATGAATATTGTGGACGCTTCGGGTCAACGGATCATTGCGCCGCCGCAGGATTTTGAAATTGGCAAGGCCATGAAAATTGCGCGTGAGGCCGAACGCCTCGGCGTTGGCTCCTTTTGCTGCTCTTCCGCGCAACATGTTTACGCCCGCGCAGATACGCTTTGGGCGAATGAGTACGGAATGGACTGGCGGACACTGGAAAAATACTGGAACAGGCCGGATGTGCGTCTGATCCGCCCCTTTGTGACCATCAATATGTCCTCGGGCGAGGTTACCTATAATGATTCTGGGGCCGATACGATACCGGAGGGTATCGATCGTACCGGCGATGATGACTGGAATGAAAAGCCGGATGAAGCGGACTGGAACAGGATATCTGATTTTTTCCTGAAATTTGAAACCCTGCGTGATGATGTCGATATCATCGCAGTGACCATCGGCGGGGAGCGCCGCGACTTCACGTTAAACCCTTCCGTCCGCGCTGTTCCAAAGGAAAAGCTTAGAATTGTTCACTTCACGGCGCCCCGGAAATCATTTATGGAGACAATCACCTGGGGTTACTTTGATGATATGCTGATCGGGAACTTCATGAAAACCGAACTTGTCAATGTGACGCTTTATCCCAACTTCAGCCCTAAAATTGCGAAATACGGGGGCAATGCGAAAATATTCACCAATCAGGACATGGCCAAATTCCGCTGGCATTATCTAAGCAGAAATCCTGGCGTCTACCTGTCCATGACGCTATCCGCATGGTTTGAAAACACAGTGGTGGACGGGATGCGCAAGCTTACGGAACGGCTTGGCGTGAAGCCGTTCTTCAAATGGATCTATCGAAAGGCCATTGGCGACCTGACGCCGCTCGGCGCTGATCTCTGGCGGGAAAAAAAGTAATTGCGCCACACATCAACACAACCGGTCCGAAAGCCATTTTTCACCGGTTCTGATTCCCGGACAATTCAGGTAGGGCTGATTGCCTTATTGTTACTTGTTCGAGCGGCGCTTCCCCAGACCATGATGACCCCGATGGGAATATCCAAACTGACCATTTGCGGCGGGCATGGCGTTGAAACGATATTTGTCGATCAGGATATGAACCGTGTCAATCCGGATGCGCCGCCAGCTCCGGGTGCGGAACATTGCGGCCTTTGCACACTGGTTTTCAGCCTGTGCTGGGCCATTGCGCTCATATTTTCGCTTGTGGCGCCGGCCGGTTTTCCTGGCCTACGCCGCGACGGCGACGGGCTGGCGCAACGCAACCGTTTCACCCTCGCCTATTCGCGCGCCCCTCCACACTTCGCTTAGCAGCAACGGACTTATCTGCATCCGGCCCGCCGCAATTCTGCGCGCGGGATGGTCCCACATCCTTGCTAAGGAAGTAACATCATGCAACTTATCCATACTATCGCCAGGCGTACCGCCCTGCTTCTGCTGCCGGGCGCGATGGCGAGCCTCGCTGTCACGCCAATGACGCATGCCTCCTGCGGCGCAGCGTTCTGCACCATAAACACCAACTGGAATATGCAGGGTCTGGCTGTTGAACCTGGATGGCGCCTTGACCTGCGCGCCGAATACATCAAACAGGATCAACCCCGGTCCGGCCGCCATGAGGTTAATGCAGGTCAGATCCGCCGTCACCATGACGAGGCCGAAACACGCAACCGTAATGTCCTCGCGACGCTGGATTATGCGGTGAATAACAGCATGGGGTTCTCGGTGACAGCACCGGTTACGGATCGCAGCCACTTGCATATCCACAATCATCGCGGCGCGAAAATTCCCGAAACCTGGGATTTTACCCGGTTAGGGGATATTCGTCTGCAAGGACGATATCAATGGACACTGGAAAATCAGGAAAACCCTGCCCCGAGCAATTTTGGCGTTAATCTGGGCGTGAAGCTGCCGACCGGTCAAATCCATGTGGATAATGCATTGGGAGATCGTGCGGAGCGAAGCCTGCAACCCGGCAGCGGCACAACGGATCTGTTGGTTGGCGCGTATTATGGCCGGTTGTCAAGTGAACTGGCTTCTTCCCTGTTTATTCAGGGCCAGTGGCAGCAACCGCTGAATGAGCGCGAAAAATTTGAACCGGGTCACCGGATAACAGCCGATCTGGGTTACCGGTATGAAGCCACAGACAGGATCGGGCTGCTGGCGCAGATCAACACCCTGTATATAGAACGCGACAGCGGATCCGAGGCCGAGCCCGAAGATACTGGCGGCGAATATATATTCCTGAGCCCTGGCGTAGCATTTGCCGTTACACCCGGCGCCCAGATCTACGGTTTCGTGCAGGCGCCGTTGTACCAGAATGTCAACGGCGTGCAGTTGACGGCGGACTGGTCTGTCGCGGCTGGCGTCAGTGTCCGTTTCTGAGGTGTGAAACAGACTTTCCACCGGGGACCATGCGGCCCTATCCCAAACGGGAAGGGGCCGCATTTTTCTGCATCATGTTCAGTACATGATGACCGAGCGCGCGCCTTCGGCGCGGCCCATTTCGTCGAACGCCTGGTTGATGTCTTCAAGCTTTATGCGTTTGGTGATCATCTGGTCCAGTTTCAACTCGCCGCTGAGATACCAGTCGACAAATCGCGGAATATCCCGCTTCGGGTGGGCCGAACCATAGCCTGAACCCTTGATGCGCTTTTCACTCAGAATGCCCGCCATACCGACCTTGATTTTCGATCTCATGTCCGGAACACCGACAATGATGGCGCGCCCCGCCGGGCGGATCATGTTCCACGTCTGCTCGATCGTGTCCACGCGCCCCAGCGCCTCGAACGCATAATGCACGCCCAGGCCGCCGGTCAGCGCCCTGACCTGCTTGATCGGGCCATCTGGCGCAAACGGATCGATTGCGTGGGTCGCCCCGACGGACATGGCGATGTCCCGTTTTTCAGCCATTGGATCGATCGCTATTATGGTGCTGGCGCCATTGATGCGCGCGCCCTGAATGATCGATA
>JBEBFX010000314.1:0-1364 GCA_040081735.1 Alphaproteobacteria bacterium
GGAATTTTTCTCCGATCGCCTTGCTGCAATCCAGATAGGGTCTGCGGCCATCGCGGATTTGCCGGCAGATGGCGCGGGCCACAACATCGCGCGGGGCCAGTTCCGCTGCCGCATGTTCCCGCAGCATAAACCGCTCGCCCAGTTCATTGACCAGCACGGCGCCTTCACCGCGCAATGCCTCGGTCGCCAGGGGCGCGGGCGACAGGCCGATATCCATTGCCGTCGGGTGGAATTGCACAAATTCAAGATCAGATAATCTTGCCCCCGCCCGCGCCGCCATGGCCAGCCCCGCGCCGGTGCAGCCGGACGGATTGGTGGTTACCGCATACAGGCCGCCAATCCCGCCGGTTGCCAACACCACAGCCGCAGCCTGCAAAACAATGGGCCGCGCATCCGCCTGATCCGCCGCGCGGGCCACCACACCGCATATGCGGCCCTGGCTCTGCAATAATTCCTCGGCGGCGAAATTTTCAGCGACTGTAATACTTGGGCAGGCGCGCACGGCCTTTATCAGCGCATCCATCAGCCCGGCGCCTGTCCCATCCCCGTCAATATGCAGAATGCGATTGACCGAATGGGCCGCCTCGCGTCCCAACGCCAGATCGCCGCCGGGCGTGCGGTCAAAGCGCGCGCCCAGGGCGATCAGTTCCGCGATGCATTTCGGGGCTTCGCGGGTGGCCAGCGCAACAATTGCTGCGTCGGCAATGCCTGCGGCGGCGCTGAGCGTATCTGACGCATGCTGCTGCGGACTGTCACCCGGCGCAATGGCGGCGGAAATTCCGCCCTGGGCCCAGCCGGTGGCGGCGCCCGAACCCAGCGGCGCGTTGAGCAGCAGGAGAACCGGGTGCGGCGCCAGTTTGAGCGCCGCCGTTAAACCCGCAACGCCGCCGCCTATGATAATGGCGTCGCAGGAAAGTGCGGCTAGTTCATCGTGCAGCATTGTCTTTCCAGTTTACGCCGTCGCCATTTCGCGCGGCCCGCCGACGATTTCGGCCTTGCGCAGATTGCCGGGACCGCCCTGCCATTGCGCCGATCCCGCCGCAGGCTGGCCAAGCGCCAGCATCCGCTCCACCGCCAGGCGCGCACGGGGCGCAATAGCGGGATCAATTTCGACCACATGCTGCATTTCGCGCAAGGCGCGAAGAATGCCCGGCAACGTGATTTTCTTCATATAGGGGCACAGATTGCAGGGCCGGATGAATTCGACATTTGGCAGCTCGGCCGCGACATTATCGCTCATGGAGCATTCGGTGATCATGACCACCTTGGGCGGCTGCACACGGTGCACATAGCCGATCATCCCGGCGGTGGAACCGGCATAGTCCGCCTCGTCCAGCACATCGGGCGGGCATTCGGGATGGGCC
>JBEBFX010000194.1:0-5577 GCA_040081735.1 Alphaproteobacteria bacterium
AGGCAGGCGATGAAGAAAAAATCAAACGCGAAGGTGACCTATGCGCCGTTTGAGATTGCCGATTATCTCGACAATGAAGAGGTGATCGCCGAATATCTTTCCGCCGCCGCGCAGGACAAGGACGGCGATGTGCTGCTCAAGGCCCTGTCCGACGTGGCGAAGGCGCGCGGAATGGCGCAGGTGGCGAAGGACGCCGGGCTGGGCCGGGAAAGCCTCTACAAGGCGCTCCGGCAGGGATCAAAACCCCGCTATGAAACCATCGCCGCCGTGCTGCGCGCCCTGAACGTGCGCATTGCGGTTGAGGTGAAGTGAGGGGATGACTACGCCTCATCATCCAGCAGGAATGCTTCATAATCGCGGCCACCATAGAAGATGTTGATCACCTCTATTTCGCCGGCCAGAATGCGATAGGCGATGACGGCAATGCCTTCGAACGGCAATATTCGAACGCCTGGTTGCAAATCATCTCGTGCGCGGCCCTTCATCGGAAACGCAGCAAGACTTTCACAGCGGTCAAGGATGCGGCCGATCAAATTCCCTGCAATTTGCGGATGACCGGATTCCGAAACAATCCAGTCATATATGTCTTTAAGATCTTCGATTGCCCCCGGCCGCAGACGAACGGTCAGGCCTTTCACGTGATTGATTTCGCACCCGCCGCAACATGACGCCTGAAATCGTCTCGCGCGTCATCGAGAGAGATCGATGGGCGAGGATCGCCGATGGAGCTTTGTATCCGCGCCCGTATGGAAGCCAGGCGTTCCTGATGCTCCTCTTCGCGCTTCTGCCAGACGCGCAACGCCTCACGGATCAGCTCACCGGAGGATGCAAAATCTCCTGCCGCGACGCGCTGTTTGATAAGCCGGTTCATCTCCGGCGTAAGCGTAATGCTGATTTTTTCGGCTGTGGACATGGTCGGATAGTATCGTACCATCAGGCCAAGTCAAGCACCTCGCCACGCCACGTAATTATGCCGCTTCGACACCGGGTTTAATGCACGGTCAGCGTAATTCAAGCTTCCTGTCCGGCACAGAATGAACAGCAAGTAGTCGTTCCTTAACCAACTGTCCGTAAAAGCGGGGGCAGGCTAGGGGAGGCGTCCCCGTTTTCACGGACAGTTGGTTAATAGACAAATTGAGGCGTCCCGATTATATATCAATTTAATTAGCGGCTATCCTTATTGAAGAATTTAAGCGCCAAAAATAATAAAACGAGTAAGCCATAACAAATAGAAAATTGAAAACGGGATTCTGGTCAGAAATTTCTCCCCCCATAACAAGCGCCAATATTACAAAACACAATACCGAGGCGGGGACGAGAATGAACAATGTCCGGACGGTTACGGGGAATCCGATACTAGTATATCGTTCTATAAATTCCTTATCGTCACCTGCTTTATTGGTTCTATAACAGACAAGGATTCCTAGAACCGTCATTACCAGCATGGCAATATCGGCATAGATGTCCCATGTGCCGGGTTTTGTAGAATGAGTATATGCCGCATACACGGAGGACATAAATGTGACACCAATTACACTGAAAATGAGCAGGTACAATAACCTCTCTTGAGAGGGAACGGCATTATTCTTAAACCGCAACGCCAATTCCCTGTCTTTGATAAAGTTCATAATTCCCTCCGGTCAGAATAATAGGGACGTACTGATGCCCCCTACCTGCACTGCCGGAAACAGTCGCGGATTTCTTTTACGAACAGTTCGGGCTGTTCCCAGGCGGCGAAGTGGCCGCCTATGTCCAGTTCGTTCCAGTGGATGATGTTCTTCATTTTCTTGTCGGCCCAGCGGCGCGAGGCGCGGAAGATTTCCTTGGGATAGATGCTCACGCCTACCGGCATTTCCAGCGCCACGGAGATGAGCACGCCGCGGAAGCTTTCCCAGTACAGCCTGCCGGATGACGCGCCATTGTTGGGCAGCCAGTACAGCATGATATTATCGAGCATCTCGTCATAGCTCAGGATGGTTTCGGGCGTTCCCTTATGATCGGTCCATGCCCACATTTTTTCATAGACCCAGGCGGCCTGACCCACGGCTGAATCCGCCAGGTTGTAGCCCAGCGTCTGCGGGCGGGTGGACTGCTGCTTGGAATAGCCGTTTTCCCAGTCGCGGTAATGGTTCATCGATTCCACCGATTTGGCCTCGGCGGGGGTAAGGTGCTTCATGTCCTCGGCGTCGGGAAAGACGAACGGCAGGTTCACATGGATGGCCGCGCAATCCGCCGGATTGGCCAAACCAATCGCCGTGGTGACGCCCGATCCCCAGTCGCCGCCCTGCGCCACCCAGCGGTCATAGCCCAGACGCCGCATCAGCCTGATCCAGGCGTCGCCAATATGCGCCAGGTTCCAGCCGATAACCGCGGGCTTGCCGGAAAAACCATAACCCGGCAGGGACGGCGCAATCACATGAAACGCATCCTCCGCCTTGCCGCCATGGGCGGTGGGATCGGTCAGCGGCCCGATCACCTTCCAGAATTCAATCACCGATCCGGGCCAGCCATGGGTGATGAGCATCGGCAGCGCGTTGGCGTGTTTGGATTTCACATGCAGGAAATGGACATCAAGCCCGTCGATTTCGGTCTTGAACTGGCCAAATCCGTTCAGCATCGCCTCGCAGCGCCGCCAGTCATATTTGTGCCGCCAGTAATCAACCAGCGCCTTCACCCGTTCGATGGGCGCGCCCTGGGACCAGTCGTTCACCAGCTCGCGCTCCGGCCACCGGGCCGCGTCCAGCCGCCGGGCCAGATCATCCAGTTCCGATTGCGGAATGGCCAATGTGAATGGGGTAATTGCGTCGCTCATGGCTCAGGGCCCTCCCGCTGTTTTACTGGTTATTTGGCGGGAGTTTGGCATTATCCGGGCGGCGAAGCAATCGCGGCGGGCGCCGCGCTGGACGAATGCCATGCCTGGCGTATAGTCTCTGGCGCGATGTATAAAGATGCACTGCACATCGCATGCAATATTCGAGGGGGAAGCAACAATGTATACTGATCGGCGCCGTTATCCGGGTTTTGCCGCATCGGCTTTCGCCGCTGCGCTCATGCTCTTGCTCATCTCCAATGGAAGCCGGGCGCAGGATGCGGCGGCTGGCGCCGCAGCGGCCATCGCATCCGCATTCCACAACCCCGACCGGCTGGCGGGCGACAGTGACGAAGACGAGCGCCGCAAGGCGCGCGACGTGCTTGAATTTATGGGCGTTGCGCCGGGGATGCATGTGCTCGATTATTTTGCGGGCGGCGGCTTCAACACGGAACTGCTTTCACGCATCGTGGGAACGGGCGGTTCGGTGATTGCCTATTACAGCCCGGCCGGCGCGGCGCGTTCCGCCGAGAAGACGGCAACGCGTTTCGCTGGCAACCGGCTGGCGAATGCAAAACAGCTTGTCGCGGGCGTAAACGACCTGCACCTTGCGGCGGGTTCGCTGGACGGCGTGCTGTTTGTGATGGCGTATCACGATCTGTACCACTCACCCAGGGATGCGGCCCCGCCCGCCAATACCGGGCAGATTACGGCGTCGCTGTTTCAGGCCGTGAAGCCGGGGGGCGTCGTTGTTGTGGTCGATCATGTGGCCAATGCGAGCGCCAATACTATTGAGACGGTTGACGCCCTGCACCGCATCGATCCCGAAGTGGTGAAGAACGACTTCACAAAGGCGGGGTTTGCCTTTGACAGTGAAAGCACGGTGCTGCGCAACACCACGGATGATCATGCCAAACCCATCATGGACCCCTCCGTGCGCTATAACACCGATCGATTTGTGTTTCGTTTCCGCAAACCCGCATAAAGGCGCCGTTACCCTTTCAGGAGGCCATCCATGACTACTCCCATACCATCCCTGGCTGCATTGCAGACGACTACCGAGGGGCTGTTTGCCGCCACGCTCGGCGTCAAATTTCTGGAGGCGACGCCCCAGTGCATCAGGGCGGAGCTGACCATCACGCGGGAGCTGTGCACGATGCCCGGCATTATGCATGGCGGCGCGATCATGGCGTTTGCCGACACGCTGGGGGCCTATGGCACGTCGCTGAACCTGCCCGCGAATGCAGGCACCACCACCGTTGAATCCAAGACAAATTTTTTTGCGGCCGGGCTTGAGGGCACAAAGATTATCGCCACCTGCACGCCGCTGCATCTGGGCAGGCGCACCCATGTCTGGCAAACCCAGGTGCGGCGCGAGGATGGCAGACTGGTGGCGCAGATCACCCAGACGCAAATCGTGCTGGAGGCGGAGAAGACACCAACGGAAACCCTGGCCGGGCTGTTTGGCGGGCTGCCGCGCGAGGACCAGCAGGCGCTGCTGGCGCAGCTTGAGCATGCAGGCGGGTCGATGTATCAGCTCTGGGCAGACACCGAAGCGGACGCCGCCATTCGCGCCGGGCATCTGGCGTCGGTGGAGCGCGAGGAGCAGAACGCCAGATTTCTGGAGGGGCTGGCAAAAAAATAAGCTGGTGGTCTGCTGAAAAATTCTTTTTTGTCACTCTGAGCGCAGCGAAGAATCTCGTGGTCATTGAAAACGCAGAAGATTCTTCAGTCGTTTCACTCCCTCAGAATGACATTTTTGGGTTTTCAGCAAACTGCTACGCTGTTCGAAATATGTAACAATGCTTCAGGGGAGAGAGATCATGCAGCTTCAGGGAAAAACCATCGTCGTCACGGGCGCCGCCCAGGGCATTGGCCGCGCCTACGCCATCGGCATGGGCAAGGAAGGGGGAAACATTGTCGCCATCGACCGCGATGATTGCGCCGAGACGGCAGACCTGGTGAAAAAAGCCGGCGGCAAATGCCTGTCCCTCGCCGCCGATGTCACCAATATGGCCGCATTGACGGACATGGCGGCCCGCGCCAAGGGCGAATTTGGCGGCATCCACGCCATCGTCAATAACGCGGCGCTGTATGGCGCGCTGCGCGGCGGCCGCTTCGACAGGATCGAAGAGGCGCAGTGGGACGCCTGCATGGAGGTCAACGTCAAGGGCATCTGGAACTGCTGCAAGGCGGTGGTGCCGGTGATGCGCGAGTCGGGCTATGGCAGCATCATCAATATTTCATCGCTGGCGTTCACCTATGGCGCGGCCTTTGCGATACATTATGCGGTGTCAAAGGCCGCCGTCGTCGGCATCACCCGCAGCCTGGCGCGCGAGCTGGGCCGCGAACATATCCGCGTCAATTCCATTGCGCCGTCCATGGTCATGACGGCGGGCACGGAAAAATTCTTCGGCGGCAAGCAGGATCAGGCGGCCAAGGCGATTGCCGGCGATCAATCGATCCCTGAAAATCTGCATGCGGATGATCTGGTGGGTACGGCGATTTACCTGGCGTCAGACGCCAGCCGTTTTGTGACCGGGCAAACCATTTGCGTCGACGGCGGCACCGTATTTTTGTAACGATAATATACCCGCTTCCGCCAAAATTCATTTCTCACAATTTGTCATCCTGATCCGTAAAACATGCGCTGGCAGGCTGCTGAAAAACCCTTCTTTTTGTCATCCTGAGCGACCCGCTGCGCCAGCGCTTGCGCGGCGAGAGCGAAGGATCTCAGAGGCGCCATAAACGCTGGAGATCCTTCAGCC
>JBEBFX010000195.1:0-5545 GCA_040081735.1 Alphaproteobacteria bacterium
GGTCGAGCGGGGGCGGGCCTTGCCGCGCGATGATATTGCGGCCGGGGACATATTATTGGGTATCGCCTCTAGCGGGTTGCATTCAAATGGATTTTCTCTGGTGCACCGGTTGGTGGAAAGATCAGGAATTGGACTGGATGAGCCGGCGCCTTTTGCGGCGGAGCACGATCTCGGGCTAACCTTGCTAACCCCGACAAAGCTCTATGTAAAAAGTTGTCTGGCGGCAATCCGGCAGGGGGGCGTCAAGGCGCTGGCGCATATTACCGGCGGCGGGTTGACTGAAAATATTCCGCGCATTCTGCCTGATGGGCTGATGGCGGAAATTGATCTGGCGAGCTGGCCGTTGCCGCCGCTTTTTGCCTGGCTGCAACGCACCGGCAGTGTGTCTGAAGCCGAAATGCTGAAAACTTTTAATTGTGGTGTCGGCATGGTGGTGGTTGCCGCCCCGAATAAAGCGGAAGCGGTGATGGCCATATTGAGCCAGGAAGGAGAAACGGTATTTCCCATAGGCAGACTGAGCGCTGGAAGCGGCGCGCCAAAAGTTCTTTATCGCGCGCATCTGACGGGAGGGTGAGAGCCAGTGCAAACGGCAAAGCTAAGAGTAGCCGTACTTATTTCTGGGTCGGGCACGAATTTGCAGGCGCTTATTGACGCTTGCGCTTCGGCGAGTTTTCCAGCGCGCATTGTGCTGGTGATTTCAAATCACGCCCTGGCCGCCGGACTGAAGCGGGCCGAACTGTGTGGAATTCCAACGAAGGTCATCCCGCATAAACATTATCCATCGCGCGAAGCCTTTGATGCGGCCATTGATGCGGCGCTACGTTCTGCTGGGGTGGAATTTGTCTGCCTTGCGGGATTCATGCGGCTGCTCACGCCCGGCTTTGCCGATCAGTGGCGCGACCGGTTGATCAATATTCATCCGTCTTTATTGCCAGATTTCAAGGGCATAGACGCCGTGGATCAGGCCTTGGCGGCGGGGGTGGCGCGCACCGGCTGCACAGTGCATTTTGTACGCCCGGAAATGGACACGGGTCCAATCCTGCTACAGGTGGAGGTTCCCATCGAGACGGGAGACACCAGCCAGTCCCTGCATGACCGCATCCGGCTGGCCGAGCATCGTTGTTATCCTGAAGCCCTGCGGCTGATCGCCGCAGGCAGGGTCACTGTTTCAGAAGAAACAGCAATAATCACAAATAATTAACTGGTGATCTCGGTTTCTGCAAAGAAGTAGGCAATTTCCTGCGCGGCAGTTTCCGGCGCATCGGAACCATGCACGCAATTGCGTTCTATGCCTTCGCCATAGGTTTTGCGAATGGTGCCATCTGCGGCTTTGGCGGGATCAGTGGCGCCCATGACTTCGCGGTTACGGGAGATGGCGTTTTCCCCTTGAAGCACCTGAACAACAACAGGACCTGATGTCATATACGAGCAAAGCTCGCCAAAAAATGGCCGTTCCCTGTGCACCCCATAAAAACCCTCGGCCTGGGCGCGGGTCATTTGCAGGCGCTTTTGCGCCACAATACGCAACCCGGCTGCCTCCAGCATGGCGGCGATCCTGCCGGTAAGATTGCGCGCCGTTGCATCAGGCTTGATAATAGAAAATGTACGCTCAATCGGCATCATCGTTTCCTTGCACTTACTGATAAAACTTCGAGTGCCTTATAGCCAGCACCGGTCAGCGGGGCAAGGGGGCGCGTTAAATCAGGTCTGCATCCATATTCGCCGGAATCCGGTTTTCGCCAAGTCCCAGAAGCAAATTATCGCGCATGGTCTCAAGACCGCGATCAATGATTCGTAAATTGGCGGTGGAAATGCCCTCGGTTAGACTGGCGTTCAGGCTGTCCATGACCAGTTCCATGCGGGGGTGAATTTCGCGCACCAGATCGGTCGCAAAAATACGGCGCACCCGGCGGTCTTGCGGGTCCAGCCGCCGCTGGACCAGACCTTTTTGTTCCAGCTGGTCGATGATGCAAGCCAGCGGCGCCTTGTGTATCGCCAGAAAATTTGACAGCTCGGTCTGGTTGACCCCATCCCCCAGCTCTTTCAGACCGGCAATGACAATCGATTGCGGCCCGGTCATATCCAGCGAGGATACGACCCCTTCATGCCAGTAACGCCGCATCACCCGCATCAACTGGTATAATGTTCCGCCAATATCTGCGCGATGTGAATCCGGCATGCCCCACTTCCTCCGATTTTTTGTTATTGGCTTATGTGGAGCGGAAAGTCTACACACCCGCCCCCTTTATTCAAAACAATTAATAACAGACTTGTTCAGATTGAAGTGCCTCTTGACCGCCTGTCTGAGCACTGTGATATGTTCGGGCGGCGTAATGCCTGCTCAACCCTGTTAGGTGCCAAATGCTTGTCCTGATCGATAATTATGACAGTTTTACCTATAACCTTGTTCACTTTTTGGGAGAACTTGGGGCGGGTGTTGAAGTCATAAGAAATGACAAGGCCACCCCGGCGGAGATTATTGCCCGCCGTCCGGCGGGTATTGTAATTTCGCCAGGCCCATGCGATCCGGATCAGGCCGGCATCTGTCTGGATCTGATTTCCCGGGTAAATGGCAGCATTCCGATATTGGGCGTATGCCTGGGCCATCAATGTATCGGGCAGGCTTATGGCGGCAGAATCGTTCGCACAAATCCGGTCATGCACGGCAAGCTCAGCACAATAATGCATACAAATAGTGGATTATTCAAAGGCTTGCCTAATAATTTTCAGGCAACACGTTATCATAGCCTGGTGATAGAACGCGCCAGCCTTCCGGCTTGTCTGGAGGTGACTGCGCAAACTCCGGATGGCGTGATCATGGGGGTTGCCCATCGCACCCAGCCCGTTCATGGGGTACAGTTCCATCCAGAAAGCATCGCCTCGCAGTTTGGTCATGAAGTGTTGCGCAATTTTCTGTTGCTCACGGGCGTTACTGTTCCGGAATGGCATGCCGCATGAATGATTTCAAAACGCTGCTGGCCCATGTGGCGTCGGGGGCGTCACTTAATCAGTCGCAGGCGCGGCAGGCGTTTGAGATTATAATGACCGGTCAGGCAACCCCGTCGCAGATCGGCGGGTTTTTGATGGCGTTGCGGGTGCGCGGCGAGACGGTGGATGAAATAACGGCCGCTGCCAGTGTTATGCGGGAAAAGGTTTTGCGGGTGGCGGCGCCATCGGACGCCATAGATACGTGCGGCACTGGCGGGGATGCGTCAGGCACTTTCAATATCTCTACTGCTGCGGCCTTGGTAGTTGCAGGATGCGGCGTGCCTGTGGCCAAGCATGGCAACCGTGCACTTTCATCGAAAACCGGATCGGCAGAAGTGCTGGTTGAACTTGGGGTTAACATTGAAACTTCGCCTGAAGTAGTGACGGCGTGTATCAACAGCGCGGGCCTTGGTTTCATGATGGCCCCACGCCACCACGGCGCGATGAAACATGTCGGCCCGGCACGGGTTGAGCTTGGCGTCCGCACCATCTTTAATCTGCTTGGGCCGCTGTCCAATCCTGCGGGCGCGAAACGGCAATTGATCGGAGTGTTTTCGCGGGAATGGGTACAGCCTCTGGCGCAGGTGCTGGCCAATCTTGGAACCGAAATGGCCTGGGTGGTGCATGGGTCAGACGGGCTGGACGAGTTGACGACAACCGGCCCAAGCTACGTGGCGGCGCTGGAAAATGGCCGGGTGCAGGCTTTCGAAATCAATCCCGGGGATGCGGGGCTGGAACTGGCGCACCCGATTGATCTACTGGGGGGTGACAGCGAAGCCAACGCAAACGCCATTCGCGACCTTTTGGCTGGCCAAAGAAATCCCTACCGGGATATCGTGTTGCTGAATGCGGCGGCGGCGTTAATCGTTGCGGGCAAAGTCCCGGATCTCAAAGCGGGCGTTGCATTGGGCGCGGACGCCATCGATAGAGGCAAAGCGGCGAAAGTGCTTGAACGCCTGATCGCTGTCTCCAACGGCAGGGCCGTGTCATGAGCGATATTCTGAGCAGAATAGGCGTCTATAAACGCCAGGAAATTGCTGCGGCCAAACGGGACAGGCCATTGGCGCAAATGGAGAAAGCGGCGCATGAGGCCCCGCCGGTGCGCGGCTTTGCCAAGGCGCTGAATGCCAAAGTAATGAATGGGGATTACGGCCTGATTGCCGAGATCAAGAAAGCCAGTCCGTCCAAAGGTCTTATCCGGGCGGACTTTGATCCTGCAAGCCTTGCAGTCAGTTATGCAGCGGGTGGCGCCGCCTGTCTTTCGGTGCTGACGGACACGCCATCGTTTCAGGGCGCGCCGGAATTCCTGACGCAGGCCCGCAGCGCTGTTTCACTGCCGGTGCTGCGCAAGGACTTCATGTACGATCCCTATCAGGTTGTCGAGGCGCGGGCCTGGGGTGCGGATTGCATCCTGATCATTATGGCGGCAGTCTCCGATGGGCAGGCAGTTGAGCTGGAAAGCGCCGCGCGGGAATGGGGGATGGATGTTCTGGCCGAAGTGCACGATGCAGCAGAACTTGACCGCGCGCTTAAGCTTTCAAGCAAGCTGATTGGCATAAATAACCGTAATCTCAAGACGTTTGAAACCAGCCTTGATACAACGATTGACCTTCAAAAGCTGTTGCCCGGCGGCTATCTGGTGGTCAGTGAAAGCGGGCTGGGCGCCCCGGCGGATCTGGCGCGCTGTGCGGCCATTGGGGTCAATTGTTTTCTGGTCGGTGAGAGTCTGATGCGCCAAAGCGATGTTACCGCCGCTACCCGCGCATTGTTAAAAAGGACCGGCTAATCATGGCGGGCAAGCGCCTCACGCATTTTGATGAACAGGGTCAGGCGGCGATGGTCGATGTGTCTGGCAAGGCTGAAACCGCGCGGGTGGCGATTGCCGTCAGTCATGTCACCATGCTGCCGGAAACCCTGAAGCTGGTATTGGAAGGCGGCATTGGCAAGGGCGATGTGCTGGGGGTGGCGCGGCTGGCCGGGATCATGGGCGCAAAACGCACGTCCGACCTGATCCCGCTCTGTCATCCGCTGGCGTTGTCACAGGTGACGGTTGATCTGGTTCCCATTATGGACAGGAACCAGATCGAAATTACGGCTATGGCTAAATTAACCGGCCGCACCGGTGTTGAAATGGAAGCCTTAACCGCCGTGTCGATTGCGGCGTTGACCATCTATGACATGTGCAAGGCGGCGGATAAGGGCATGGTCATCGGCCCGACCTATCTGAAACACAAGTCCGGCGGCAAGTCGGGCGGCTATAGCGCGCCCTGACCTGATGGCGGGCCAACCCCTCATTCCGGTTGAAGCGGCGTTGGCGCGCATCATCGGCGCACTGACGCCGGTTGGTTCGGAAATGGTGAATATCGCCCAGGCCCATGGCCGGGTGCTGGCGCAAGCGGTAACGTCAAACCGCACCCAGCCGCCGTTCGCGGTTTCCGCCATGGATGGTTACGCGGTGCGGGCCAGTGACGTGGCGGCGGTTCCGGCAAGCTTGACGCGCATCGGACAAGCCCCTGCGGGCGGCGCGTGTGCTGGAACGGTCGGGCCGGGGCAGGCG
>JBEBFX010000196.1:0-5520 GCA_040081735.1 Alphaproteobacteria bacterium
TGCATACACATCCAGCAGCCGCGCGGCGTCGACCTCGGTGTAGCGCTGGGTGCTGCTCAGGCTGGCATGGCCCAGCAATTCCTGAATGGTGCGCAGATCGCCGCCCGCCGACAACAGGTGCGTGGCGAAGCTGTGCCGAAGCGCATGGGGCGTTGCGCTGTCCGGCAAATCCAGTACGCTGCGAAGCCGCTCCATGCCAAGCTGCACAATGCGCGGGCTAAGCCGTTTGCCCCGCGCACCGACAAACAGCGGATCCCCTGCTGTCAGTATGTAGGGGCACTGCGCCAGATAGTTCTGTACGGCCTGCGCCACAACCGGCAGCACTGGCGCCAGCCGCTCCTTGCCGCCCTTGCCCATTATACGCACGCTGTCTCCGAATGGGGCCGCATTCCGGTTCAGGCCCAAGGCTTCCGATACGCGCAGGCCGCAACCGTAGAGCAGGCTCAGGATCGCCACATCCCGCAGGCCAATCCACGGTTCAGCCGCCAGATCGCCGGCATCCGCCACCACCCGTAATGCTTTTGGCGCATTCAGGGGTTTTGGCACCCCATGCGGTATTTTCGGCCCGCGCAGACTGTTGATGGCGGCATTTTCCAGCACCCCGGTTTTATGCAAAAAACGGAAAAAGTTGCGCAATGCCGATATGGCCCGCGCCAGCGACGCCGAGGTCAGCCCGTCTGCGCGCCGATGGGCAAGGTAGGCGCGAAAATCCGAGATTTGCAGCCCCTGCAAGTCCGCCAGCCCGGCAAGCCCCCCCAGATGTGATTGCAGAAACACGAAAAAATCCCGCCCATCCCGCGCGTAAGCCGCAACGGTATGCGGACTAAGACGGCGCGCATGGGACAGATGCGCCAGCCAGGCCGCAATATGCGGCGCTGCGTCATCGGCGGCGGGGAGAGCGGTGGCGCTTGGTATTGGGGTAGAAGAGTCAGACACGCCTTTTTCCATAATGAGTCGCCAAATCGGAATATGCAGGATATTGCCGGTGTTTTGTGGATTAATACATAGATACAGCCAATGCGAGGGGCCTAAGCTCGTCCACGGCGAGAAAACTGACAGGCGGGCTTGACTTAAAACCCGTAGCGGCTATAGTCCGCGCGACTTTACACGGGACGCCCCTGCAACAACGCCGGGACGGCCCGTAGGCCATTGAATTGCCTTATATTTCTGGGCAGTTTGGGGGCTGATAGCGCAGGAATATGGGTGAGCCAGGGATGTACGCAGTAATTAAAACCGGCGGAAAGCAGTACAAGGTCGCTTCGGGCGATGTGCTGCGCGTCGAAAAACTTGAAGGTCTGGCAGGCGAAAGCATTACCTTTGATCAGGTGCTGCTGCTGGATGACGCCGGCAATATCACCATTGGCGCGCCTCTGGTGGCGGGCGCAACGGTTACCGCCGAGATCGTGGCGCAGGCGCGCGATCCGAAAATTCTGGTGTTCAAAAAGAAACGCCGTCACAAATACCGCCGCAAAAATGGCCATCGTCAATTGCAGACGGTGCTGCACGTAACCGGCATTATCGCGGCGTAAGCGGGGGAATTGAAGAATGGCGCATAAAAAAGCAGGCGGTTCCTCACGCAATGGGCGTGACAGTGCGGGCCGCAGACTGGGCGTAAAGAAGTTCGGCGGCGAACATGTCATTTCCGGTAATATCATTTTGCGTCAGCGCGGCACCAAATGGCATCCGGGCGCCAATGTCGGCATGGGCCGCGATCACACGATCTTTTCGGTCATCGAAGGTCAGGTCCTGTTTGGCATTGGAAAAACCGGACGGCCGCAGGTGTCTGTTGTGCCGGCGCAGATGGCGGCTGAATAAAGCTGGATGCTCCGCCATCCACAGGGTGGCGATCTGAAAGGGAGATGGATCGCCATCTCCTTTTTTCGTTTCCGGTATACGCTTTTCTTTTTTGGGCCCCGTAATGAAATTTCTCGATCAGGCGAAAATCTATCTCAAGGCCGGTGACGGCGGCGCAGGCTGTGTGTCGTTCCGGCGCGAAAAATTTATTGAGTTCGGCGGTCCCGACGGCGGCGACGGCGGCAATGGCGGTCATGTTTACGTCACCTGCGTCGATGGGCTGAATACGCTGATTGATTTTCGGTATCAGCAGCATTTCAAGGCGGGCATCGGCATTCATGGCATGGGCCGCAACCGCACTGGCGCCAATGGCGCGGATGTTATCCTGAAAGTGCCCGCTGGCACGCAAATCTGGGATGCCGATGAAGAAACGCTGCTGGCGGATATGACCGTGCCCGGACAAAAGTTGCGCCTGCTGCGCGGCGGCAATGGGGGCTGGGGCAACGCCCGCTTCAAAGGCCCGGCCAATCAGGCGCCGCGCCACGCCAATCCGGGGCAGGAGGCCGCCGAGACATGGGTCTGGCTGCGCCTGAAACTGATCGCCGATGCGGGCCTGCTGGGCCTGCCCAATGCGGGCAAGTCAACGTTTCTGGCCGCCGTCAGCCGGGCGCGGCCCAAGATTGCCGATTATCCCTTCACGACATTGCATCCGCAGCTCGGTGTCGTTTACTGCGATGGCGAGGAATTTGTCATGGCGGACATTCCGGGCCTGATCGAGGGCGCGCATGAGGGTGCGGGACTGGGCACCCGCTTTCTGGGCCATGTGGAACGCTGCCGCATCAATCTGCATCTGATTGACGGCACACAGGAAAAAATAACCCGGGCGTATCGCACCATCCGCCATGAATTGCAGGAATATAGTCCCGACCTGGCGGCCAAGCCCGAATTATTGGTTCTGAACAAATGCGATGCGCTGACTACAGAGCAAATACGCAGAAAGAAAGCCGCGCTGGAAAAGGCCAGCGGCGGTCCGGTAATGACGATATCGGGCGCTACCGGGCAGGGCGTGCAAGAGGTTCTCCGGGTTCTGCATACAGCCATCAAAGGCGCGCGCGCAACGGCGAGGATTGCCAGCAACCCTGAACCAGCGGCGCTGTGGAATCCATGATCGGCAAGGCCTCCGTTGCGGCGGGCGCCAATGCCCGGCGCCTGGGCAGGGCGAAACGCATTGTCATCAAGATCGGCTCCGCGCTTTTGACTGATTCCGATAGCGGCGCATTGCGTTCAGAATGGCTGCGCGCGCTGATTGATGATGTGGCGGCGCTGCACCAGGGCGGCGCGCAGGTGGTGCTGGTGTCATCGGGCGCGATTGCGTTGGGCCGTGGTATTCTGGGCCTGCACGCCAAAGTGTTGCGGCTGGAGGAAAGCCAGGCCGCCGCCGCCGCCGGGCAGGTGCATCTGGCGCATGCCTATCAGGCGGCGCTTGCCGCCCGGCAAATTCCCTGCGCCCAGATATTACTGACGCTGGAAGACACCGAACAGCGAAGACGCTATCTCAATGCGCGCAACACCTTCAATACCCTGCTGAAACTTGGCGCGGTGCCGGTGGTGAATGAAAATGACACCGTGGCCACCAGCGAAATCCGATATGGCGATAATGATCGTCTGGCGGCGCGCGTCGCACAGATGATCAGCGCGGATTGCATGGTGCTGTTATCAGATATCGACGGGCTCTACAGCGCCGATCCGGGACTTGATCCGGCGGCGCGCCATTTTTCAGAAGTCACCAGCATCACGCCGGAGATCGAGGCGATGGCGGGCGGCTCCGGTTCAAACGTCGGCACTGGCGGCATGATTACCAAACTGGCGGCGGCAAAGATTGCGACAGGCGCCGGTTGCGCCATGGCCATAGCCAATGGCGCTATTCTGCATCCGCTCCAGGCTTTGCTGCAAGGTGGCCGCTGCACCTGGTTTCTGGCCCATGGATCGCCCGCCGCCGCGCGCAAGCAATGGATTGCAGGGGTGCTGGAACCTGCCGGACGCCTGCTTCTGGATGGCGGCGCCGTGCAGGCCCTGTATGCAGGCAAAAGTCTGTTGCCCGCCGGTGTGCGCGAGATCATGGGTGAATTCAGCCGTGGCGATGCGGTCATTGTGCTGGCCCCGGACGGAAATGAAATTGGCCGTGGGCTGTGCGCCTATTCAGCCGGCGACGCGCGCCAGATTGCCGGACATAAAAGCGGTGAAATCGAACGCCTGCTGGGTTATCGTGGACGCACGGAAATGATCCACCGGGATGATCTGGTCCTTACGGGCGGAGGTAAACAGGCATGACACTCAGCGATATTGACGCCACGCATCAGGCCCAGGGCGTTACCGGTAAATCCGTGCCGGAGCTTTCGGCGGCCGACATCGCCGCCATCATGGATGAAATCGGCCGCCGCGCGCGCGAGGCCGCAACGCACCTTGCCAATCGTGACGGCAAGGCGATGGAATCCGCACTGATCTGCGCTGCTGCGTCGATGCGCGCCAATGTTGATCTGATCCTGAAAGCCAACGCCAGGGATATGGACGCCGCTCAGGCCGCCGGTCTGCCCGCATCCATGCTCGACCGGCTGAAACTCGACGATGCGCGCATTGCCGGTATGGTGCGCAGCCTGGATGAAATTGCCGCCATGCCCAATCCGGTAGGTCAGGTGTTGACAGGATGGGATCGCCCCAACGGTTTGCATATTGAACGCGTCAGCGTGCCGCTGGGCGTGATCGGGATTATCTATGAAAGCCGCCCCAATGTGACGGCGGACGCCGCCGCGTTATGTCTGCGCGCCGGCAATGCCGTGATATTGCGGGGCGGTTCAGAAAGTTATTATTCCAGCCGCGCCATTCATGACTGCATTCTGGAGGGCCTGAACGCCGCGCGCATTCCCGAAGGCGCCGTGCAGCGGGTGCCGACCATCGATCGCGCCGCCGTCGGCTACATGCTGGGCAATATGACGAAATATATCGATGTGATCGTGCCCCGTGGCGGGCGCAGCCTGACCGAACGGGTAACCCGCGATGCGCGGGTTCCTGTGATGGGGCATCTGGATGGGCTGGTGCATGTCTATGTGGACGCAGGCGCCGATCTGGAAATGGCGCGCAGGATTGTGCTCAACGCCAAAATGCGGCGCACCGGAATTTGCGGCGCGGCGGAAACCCTGTTGATTGACCGCCGTTGTGCGGCAACGCATCTGCCGGTGCTGGTGGCGGACCTGATCGGAGCGGGCTGTGAAGTGCGCGGCGCGCTTGACGTGCAGGCGTATGATGCGCGGGTAAAGCCGGTGACCGAGGCCGACTGGACGACAGAATATCTCGACGCGATCATCTCGGTTGGCATCGTGGAGGGCGTTGATGAAGCCATCGCGCATATTCAGCGCTATGGATCGCAGCATACCGAATCCATCATCACCGATGACATCCCAACCGCCGAACGTTTCCTGTCCCGGATCGACAGCGCCATTGTGATGCATAACGCCTCGACCCAGTTTGCCGATGGCGGCGAGTTTGGCATGGGGGCCGAGATCGGCATTTCGACCAGCAAGCTGCATGCGCGCGGGCCGGTGGGCGCGGCGCAACTGACCAGTTACAAATATGTGGTGCGCGGGTCCGGTCAGACGCGGGCGTAAATATTGGTTGCGTTGATGCATATCGAAGCCCCCCACCCCTGCCCTCCCAACGAGGGGGAGGGAG
>JBEBFX010000197.1:0-5482 GCA_040081735.1 Alphaproteobacteria bacterium
GATGCCGCCGCCGCCCCCGCCGAAGCCGCCGGAGGTGGCGCGACGCACTTCGAACTTCGCCGGATAGGTGACGCCCACCATGAGGTCGATGACGCGGTCGCCAACGCCGGCGTCGGCCATGGCGATGAGGGCCCTGGCGTTGAGGCGGTACGGCGTCGGCGCTTCGGAAATCGCCGCCTGCACGCCATCGGCGGGCAGGGCGCCGCTGCCGATCTGGCTTTTGACGGCGAGCAACGACACGTCTGCCTGTCCCAGCAGTGCGCCTTGCACCTGCGGTAGTAGCCGCGCCGCCTGCGCCGCAATCTCCGCAGACGGACGGGTCAGCAACCGCAGCGCCGGAAGCTTCTGCGCCAGGCGGTCCGGATCGCCATACAGCGCCAGCACCGCGCCAAGTGCGGCAATGGTCATTTTGTCGCAGCGCAATGCCCGCTTCATGGGATTGCGTTTGATCCTGCCGATCAGATCCTTGCGTCCAGCAAGGATGCCCGCCTGGGGACCGCCCAGCAGCTTGTCCCCGGAAAAGCACACCAGATCGGCCCCGGCTGACAGGGTCGCAGTAACCGTCGGCTCATAAGGCAGCCCATAGCGTGTAAGATCAATCAGCGTGCCGCTGCCCAGATCAACGGCTAACGGCACATTGTTCGCGCGGGCAATATGCGACAGATCGGCGGCGCTAACCTCGGCGGTAAAGCCTTCAATGGCGTAATTGCTGGTATGCACTTTCATCAAAAGCGCCGTGCGCGCGCTGATGGCGGCTTCAAAGTCCCGCGCATGGGTGCGGTTGGTTGTGCCCACTTCAATCGATTTGCATCCCGCGCGTGTCATGATATCCGGAATGCGGAATGCCCCGCCTATTTCGATCAGTTCTCCCCGCGAAACCGGAACCTCTTTGCCTTTCGCCAACGTGTTCAGCAACAACAACACGGCAGCGGCATTATTATTAACGACCGTGGCCGCTTCGGCCCCGGTCAACCGGCAAATCCATCCCTCAATATGGGTGTCGCGGTCGCCACGCGCGCCGGATTCCAGATCAAATTCAAGATTGCTGGCGCCCCCCGCCACCGCCGCAATGGCGTCAAGGGCTTCCTGCGGCAGGGGCGCGCGGCCAAGATTGGTGTGCAGGACGGTTCCTGTCAGGTTGAACACCCGGCGCAGCGATGGTTGCAGCAGCGCAGAAATTCGTTTCTGAATGCGATCTGCCAGTTCTGGCAAGGACACCGGATTGCCACCCTGCGACAGTGCCTCGCGCAGGGAGTCAAGTATGGGTTTCGACGCCTGAATGACCATGGCGCGGCCATGCGCGGCCAGCAGGGGCGCGATGCTTTGATGGTGCAGCAGACGGTCAAGTGACGGCACCGCAGCCAGCACGGACTGAGCGGATTTGGGCATGGCTTTTTCTACCGCGCAGCCTGATGGTGGTCAAAGCAAAACGAAAAAGGCTCTAGGCGAGACCAGCGGGCCGAAGCCGCCGCTATACCAGTTGTAACGCCATGGAAAAGAACAGAATTACCTGTACGAAGAAGAAGGTGGCCCGGACCCACACCAATATAACCGAAGTGCCAATCATATGAACGACGCTTTGCGCCACGCGCGCCAGCAGCACATAGGACCCGACGGCATCCGCCACCGCGCTTTGCCCCATCGCCGCCGCCGCAAGTACAATGGCTGCAAATATGGGCAGGCTTTCGAGACAATTCGCATGGGCGTCACGGGCGCGGACAAATAATTCCGGATCAGTATTTGGCGCGCTGCGCGGATAGGCGTTGACCGGTGTCTTGAAAGTCATGATCTGCGATAGCCGGTAGCCCTGGGACATGAACATCGTTACCAGCGTCCACAAGGCAAATAACAGTAAGGCCGAAATTCCCGTCATAGCATCCCCCATTCGTTGATTGAACTCAGGTTCATCGTCTTCTTGGCGCCGGTTTGCACGCGCAGCGCAAGTCTAGTCCCGCTTTATTGATGGGTACAATGATAAATTGTCCGCCACGATCCGGCGGCGCTTCACAAAGAAGTTGCAAACCATAACATTCTGATATGGTATCGCCATGGCCCCGGTATGAAAAACAGAAACCTGACGATTATTCTTTCGCTTGCCATATTCCTCGCCGCACAGGCGTTGGGGATTGCGCATGCGGCTGCCTATGGGCCGGGCAAGCATACGCATCACGGCCACGTCTGCGATATTTATCTTTCCACGGATCAGGCGAAGTCTGCTCCGCCGCCGCCGCACCCGGCACTGCTTATACCCGTCTATAGCGGCGTCACCTTTGTTCCCCCCTTCATTGTGGCGCTTCCGGGTGGAGACTATTCCTCAGGCTTTCCCCGCGCTCCGCCCCTGCTCTCCTGAACTGGCAAACTGAACTGAACCTTAACGCCCCCTCGCATGATGCGAAGGGTGTGTTTGCTGATCTTCAAGGAGACTATGATGCGAAACCCGTCATTCGCAGTTTCGGCTGCGCTTACCATGCTGTTCAGCACCACCGCTTATGCAGCGTCCGATGGCGAAATCGACGCCATGAAAGCTGAAATCCGGGCCATGCGGCAATCCTATGAAAGCCGCATTATTGAGCTGGAATCGAAGCTTGCGAAAATTGAAAATCAAAAACCCGCCGGGGCACAGGCCACCACAACAGCGCCGGTATCTACGGATAAATCAGGCCGAAATGTCTATGACAACAGCTTCAACCCCTCTATCGGCGTCATCCTGAACGGCAGATACAGCAGTTTTTCCCAGGACAATTCCGGCTTCGCCGGATTTGCCATCGGCGAAGAAGGCGAAAGGGGAAAGCAGGGCTTTGGGGTCGATGAGTCCGAACTCAATTTTTCATCAAATGTAGATGATAAATTCTATGGCGGCGTTACTGCCGCCATCGTCCGCGAAGGGGGCGAGGACAAGATCGAACTGGAAGAAACCTTTATCCAGACTTTGCCCGGCATGGGGTTGCCCAAGGGGGCGAATTTAAAGGCCGGCCGCGCGCTCTGGACGCTGGGATATCTGAACGAGCAACATGGGCATACCGATGATTTCGCGGACAGGCCACTGCCGTACCGCGTGTTTTTGAACAATGGGTTCAATGACGACGGGGCGGAAATCTCTTACGTGCTGCCCACGGATTTCTATTCGGAGATCGGCGGCGGAATGTTTCGCGGCGATGATTTCCCGTTTGGCGGCGCCAGCAGCGATGGCTTCGACGCCTGGTCGGCGTTTGCCCGGATTGGCGGCGATATCGGGGATAATCAAAGCTGGCGCATTGGCGCGTACACCCTGTCCGGCGACACGGGCGGGCGCGCCGGGAATGAGGACACTGTTAACTTTACCGGGGACAGTAATCTGTATGCCGCCGATCTGCGCTATATATGGGCGCCGACCGGGAATTCCCGTGCGGCGGAAGTAACGCTGCAAGGCGAGTATTTCTGGCGCAACGAGGATGGCGCCTATGAGGATTTTACAGCGGGAACCGGGGAAGTGGCGTTCGATGACCATGCCAGTGGCTGGTATATGCAGGGCGTTTACAAGTTTCTGCCGCAATGGCGCCTTGGGTATCGCTATAGCAGGCTGAAAACCCCTGACGTTCCGATAGGTCTGCTGGGCGGCGCGCTGGATTCAGGCGGATATAATCCCGATGCCCATGCGGTGATGGCGGACTGGACGAACAGCGAGTTCAGCCGCCTGCGCCTGCAATATAATCACGAGGAACTGTCACGCTCACAGGACGACGATCAGATCCTTCTGCAATATATCATGAGCATCGGCGCCCATGGCGCGCATAAGTATTAAGGGGGGATACGCCATGAAACGTATGCTTCCCCTATTTGTTTTTCTAGGGCTGATGACCGCCGCCCCGCTCAGCGCGCAGGCTAAAATCAATCTGTTCGCCTGCGAACCGGAATGGGCGGCGCTGGCCCGCGAAATTGGCGGTGATGACGTGGAAATATTCTCCGCCACCACCGCCCGTCAGGACCCGCATTATGTGCGCGCCAAGCCAAGCCTGATCGCCGCCATGCGCAAGGCCGATCTGGTCCTGTGCACCGGGGCAAGTCTGGAAGTGGGGTGGTTGCCGATCCTGCTGCAAAAGGCCGGCAGCGCCAATACGCAGCCAGGCGCACAGGGATATCTGCTGGCGGCGGAGGTGGCGCCATTACTGGAAAAACCAGCCCGCCTCGACCGCGCCGACGGAGACGTTCACCCGGAAGGCAATCCGCATGTGCAGCTTAACCCGCATAATATTTCGCTTGTGGCAAAGGAGCTAACGGCAAGGCTGAAGGCCGTTGATCCGGTACAGGCTGGCAGCTATCAGGCGCATTACGACGCCTTTTCCGGGAAGTGGGCGGCGGCGGCGGCGCGCTGGGAAACCGAAGCGGCTGGACTAAAAGGCATGCCTGTGGTGGCGCATCATAAATCCTTCAGCTATCTGCTGGACTGGCTTGGTATGCGGGAGGCGGGTTCCCTGGAAGCAAAACCCGGTATTCCGCCTACCGCCGCTAATCTGGAAGCGCTGCTGCAAACGCTTAAAAGCCATCCGGCGCGCATCATCATCCGAACGCCTTATGATCCGGAAGACGCGAGTGCGTGGCTGTCGGAGAAGACGGGAACGCCTGCTGTGGTGTTGCCGTTCACCGTCGGGGGCGACGCCGAAAGCGCTGACCTGTTCGCGCTGTTCGAGCGCACCATAAGGCTGTTAAAGAGCGCCGCCAATGATCAGCCCTGAAATGGTCATGATCGTGGGGCCCGCTTTGGCGGCGGGCCTCATGATCGGATTGACGCACGCGCCCCTTGGCATCGTGGTGTTGCGGCGGGGGATAATTTTTATCGACCTGGCGATCGCCCAGATCGCTGGTCTCGGGGTTGTAGCCGCCGGTCTGTTCTGGGGCGAACCGCCATGGTGGGCGGTGCAGGGGTCGGCGCTTTCCAGCGCGGTTGCTGCGGCGCTGTTCTTCCATCTGGTGGAGCGTTTTTTGCCGGAGCGTCAGGAAGCGTTTATCGGATGCAGTTTCGTTGTGGCGGCGTCACTGGCGGTGCTGCTGCTGACGGGGCAGCCGCATGGCGATGAGGCCATTGAACAGCTGTTTTCAGGGCAGCTTCTGTTCGTTACGTGGGCTCAGGTGGCGCTGCATGCGCCTGTTTATGGGATCATTCTGGCGTTATGGTTTTTACGCCCGCAAACCCGGCAGGGGGTATGGTTCTATCTCCTGTTTTCAGCCGCAATCACCTCATCGGTGCAGCTGACCGGAGTATTCGTGGTGTTCGCAAGCCTGATCGCGCCCGCGCTTGGCGCGGCCGGGCATTCAGGTGCGCGTCAGGAACTTGCCACTGCGTATGGCGTCACCCTGATCGCGTTGCTGTCAGGCTTTGGTTTTGCCATCCAGTTCGATCTTCCGCTTGGCCCGCTGCTCGTATGCAGTTTTATGCTTTCGGCCATTCTGATCGCCCTCTGGCGGCAGTTGCGGCACAGAAGCGGTAATTCCGCCGGTTTGGGCC
>JBEBFX010000198.1:0-5450 GCA_040081735.1 Alphaproteobacteria bacterium
TCCCACTCGATTGTCCCCGGCGGTTTAGAAGTTATGTCGTACACCACACGGTTTATGCCGCGCACTTCGTTAATGATCCGCGTGGAAACCGCGCCCAGAAATTCGTGCGTGAACGGATAAAAGTCCGCTGTCATGCCGTCGGTGCTGTTTACGGCGCGCAGTGCGCAGACATATTCGTAGGTGCGTTCATCGCCCATCACGCCGACGGTTTTCACTGGCAGCAGCACCGCAAACGCCTGCCAGATTTCGCCGTACAGGTGCGCTTTCCGGATTTCCTCTATATAAATTGTGTCGGCCTTGCGCAGGATGTCGAGTTTTTCAGCGGTGATTACGCCCGGCATGCGGATCGCCAGGCCCGGCCCCGGAAATGGATGGCGGCCGACAAACGCCTCGGGCAGGCCAAGCTCACGGCCCAGCTTGCGCACTTCGTCCTTGAACAGTTCGCGCAGCGGCTCCACCAGCTTCATGCGCATGCGATCCGGCAGGCCGCCAACATTGTGATGGGATTTGATCGTGACGCTTGGCCCGCCGTCAAACGACACGCTTTCAATCACGTCCGGGTAGAGCGTCCCCTGAGCGAGAAAATCCGCGCCGCCGATCTTGCCCGCTTCCTCCTCGAACACCTCAATGAAGGCCGCGCCAATGATCTTGCGCTTCTGTTCCGGGTCGCTAATCCCCGCCAATCGCGACAGAAATAAATCCTGTGCCTCAACGTGCACCAGATGAATATTGTAATGATCGCGGAACAGGCGCACCACTTCCTGCGCTTCGCCTGCGCGCATCAGGCCGGTGTCGACAAACACGCAGGTCAGTTGCGCGCCAATCGCCTCATGCAGCAGCACCGCCACCACCGAGCTGTCGACGCCGCCGGACAGGCCGCAGATCACCCTGCCCTTGCCTACCTGTGCGCGCACCCTGGCGATTTCGGTTTCGCGAAACGCCGCCATGGTCCAGCCGCCCGTGCAGCCTGCGATTTTATGGGTGAAGTTGCGCAGCAGTTTCGCACCGTCTGGCGTATGCATGACTTCCGGGTGAAACATCAGGCTGTAGAAGCCGCGCGCCTCGTCTGCGGCGGCGGCGAAGGGTGCATTCTCTGACGCAGCAAAGACCTCAAAACCCGCCGGAAGTTTAATCACGCGGTCGCCATGCGACATCCACACCTGATAGCGCCCGCCTGCATTCCACACGCCATCAAAAAGGCGGCTGGATTTTTTGATCTCGACAAAGGCCCGGCCAAATTCACGATGATCGCCTGCTTCCACTTCACCGCCCAATTGCGCGCACATGGTCATCTGGCCGTAACAGATACCCAGCACCGGCACGCCCATCTGGAACACCCGTTCCGGTGCGCGGGGGGTTCCTGCGCCGGTCACGCTGGCAGGGCCGCCGGATAAAATGATCGCCTTCGGCGCGAAACTGTCAAGGACCGCAACAGCCTTGTTATAGGGAACGATCTCGCAATAAACACCGCCTTCGCGCACCCGGCGCGCAATCAGTTGCGTCACCTGCGACCCAAAATCAATAATCAGCACACGGTCAGTCATACTAGAATTTTTTTTCGTTAAGTTTGTCGTAAAACCAATCTTCAGCCTGTCACCCCGCACTTGTTGCGGGGGCCAGGAAGCACGAACTACCGCATGTATATTTTACCCTGGACCCCGCAACAAGTGCGGGGTGACACCGTGGTTGCCGCTATTGTAAAATAACCCTCTAATTCCCGTTTACGCACCCTTACGCGCGCCGCTCCATCGCGCAGATAAAAAATCCGTCGGTCTCCGAACGGGCTGGTGTCAGGATGATATGCGACGCCTCTGGCGCAATAAAATCTGGCAATGGCGTGCCCACGCCTTCGGCCCAAAGCGCCGCCGCCGGTATCGTTTGAAAACGGTCATCAGATGCCAAAAACGCATTTGTGCGATCCATATTTTCGCAGGCCAGCAGCGAACAGGTGATGTAAACCAGCCGCCCGCCGGGCGCCGCCAGATCCGCGCCCTGACGCAACACCGCATCCTGCGCCGCCATGTGCCGGGCCAGCGCCTCGGCGCTCAGCCGCCATTTCGCGTCCGGATTGCGCCGCCACGCGCCAGTGCCGCTGCACGGCACGTCCAGCACCACCCGGTGCGCACGGCCTTTCAGCGCCGTCAGGGCTGGCGCCGCGTTACCCGCGATCTGCACATTATGCACGCCCGCGCGCTGCATGCGGTCCGGCATCGCCTTCAGGCGCCCGGCAATGGCGTCGAACGCATGAATTTGTCCGCGGTTCTGCATCACGGCTGCAATCGCCAGACTTTTGCCGCCGCCGCCCGCGCATAAATCCACTACCTGCTGGCCCGGCTGGGCGCATACCAGCAGCGCCGCCAGTTGCGACCCTTCGTCCTGCACCTCGACCAGACCGCGCGTAAACGCCGCCGCCCCGGTAATGCGGGCGCGCCCGGTGATGCGAACGCCATCCGGCGACAGGGGCGACGCCACAGCCGCAATATTTTCTTCCGCCAATGCCGCAAGGGCTTTTTCCCGCGTCCCCTTCAGGCGATTGACGCGCAAATCAAGCGGCGCGCGCACCGAGATCGCGCGCATCTCATTCAGCAAATCCGGCAGGCTGTTGCGCAATTCGTCTTCCAGCCAGTGCGGAAAATTACCCCGCACCCAGTCGGGAATCGCCGCCTCATCCGCATCGCGGACAAAGGCCTCGCGTTCCTCGCCGCTCAAGGCATCGGCGGAATATTTATCCCCCGCAAACAGCGCATCCACCTGTTCAAGACCAAGGGCGTCTTCCAGTTTCAGGGCGGCCAGCACAAGACTGCGGGCATCCTCCTGACCAAAGGCAAAAGCGAATTCCGCCCGCCGCCGGAGCACTGCATAAACCAGTTCGAATATGGCGTGACGGTCCTTCGATCCCGCATAGCGATTGCCGCGCGCCCATTCATTCAGAAAACGATCCGCCGGTTTGGCCGACGTCATCAATGCTTCCAGAATATCAATGGCGGATTTTACCCGTGCCGCAGGCGTCATCGATTGCCGATGGGATAGTTGGGCGGCTCGCGCGTGATGGATACATCGTGCACATGCCCCTCGGCCAGACCCGCGCCGCTGATGCGGATAAAAGTCGCTTTGGTTTGCAGATCGGCGATGGTGGCCGAACCGGTATATCCCATGGCTGCGCGCAGACCGCCCACCAGTTGATGGGTAATGTTTTGCAGCGGGCCTTTGTAGGGCACCTGCCCTTCAACGCCCTCCGGCACCAGCTTAAGGGTATCCTTGATGTCTTCCTGAAAATACCGGTCGGCCGATCCGCGCGCCATCGCGCCCAGCGAGCCCATGCCGCGATAGGCCTTGTAACTGCGGCCCTGAAACAGGAACACCTCACCCGGGCTTTCATCGGTGCCCGCAAACAGCGATCCGATCATCGCACAATCGGCGCCCGCCGCAATCGCCTTGGCCAGATCGCCCGACAGCTTGATGCCGCCATCGGCAATCACCGGAATACCATGTTTGCGCGCCACTTTAACCACATCCATGATGGCCGTCAGTTGCGGCACGCCAACGCCCGCCACCATGCGCGTAGTACAGATCGAGCCGGGGCCGATGCCAACTTTTAGCGCATCGGCGCCCGCATCAATCAGCGCCTGGGCCGCTTCGCCGGTGGCAATATTTCCGGCCACCACCTGAATGCGATTGCTCAGGCGTTTGATGCGCCGCACCTGTTCCAGCACACGGTCATTATGCCCATGCGCCGTGTCTACCACGATCAGATCAGCCTCGGCGTCAACCAGCGCTTCGGCGCGGGCAAAGCCGTCATCACCGGTGGTCGTGGCCGCCGCTACGCGCAGGCGGCCCTTGTCATCCTTGCAGGCGTTGGGATGCAGGCGCGCTTTTTCCATATCCTTGACCGTAATCAGGCCGATACAGCGGTAGTCTCTGTCAACCACCAGCAGTTTTTCCAGCCGGTTCTGGTGCAGCAGGCGTTTGGCGGTGTCGCTATCCACATCCTCGTTGACGGTCACCAGTCCGGTGCTTGTCATCAGTTCACTGACCGGCTGGCCGGGGTCTTCGGCAAAGCGCACGTCACGATTGGTCAATATGCCCAGTAATTTGCCGGTTTTCTGTTCCACCACCGGAAAACCTGAAAAATGATGCGCCTGCATCAAATGCAGCGCATCGCCAAGCGTCGCCGTCGGCGGCAGGGTCAGCGGATTGACCACCATACCGGATTCGAATTTTTTGACCTGACGGACATGTTCGGCCTGCTGCTGCGGCGTAAGGTTGCGGTGCAGCACCCCGATACCGCCTTCCTGGGCCATGGCAATGGCCAGACGCGCCTCGGTCACTGTGTCCATGGCAGCGGAAATCAGCGGAATATTAAGGGAAATCTCTTTGGTCAGCCGGGTTCTGGTGTCTGCCTGCGCCGGAAGAACGTTCGAGGCGGCAGGCTTCAGAAGTACATCGTCGAAGGTTAGGGCTTCCTGAATCTCCAAAATCGTCTCCACCTCGTATGGTGGCGGAATATGCCGAGGAGACAGCGCAAAGTCAAGCGCGGGGTTTACACCCTTCCTGAAACAGACAGCAGGTCTGCCTGGGTAAACAGCGGCTGCCCCGCTGCATCAATATGTGACTTCAGTGCGGGGTTATCGATCAGGTCATAGCCGATCACATCAACCTTGACCGCAAGACTGCTTTCGTCAAACAGGGTCCATATACGGCTTACCACCGTCTCGCTCAATGGTCCGTACAACACCAGATCGATATCGGAATTTGGCCGCGCTGTCCCGGTAGCCCGCGATCCGAACAGGCAGGCGCGCTCAATCACCGAAGCGTAGGGTGCAAGGACGCCGCGGACAGTTTGCAGCTGTAATGCCGTCAGGCGATGCTCAGGCATCGGGCAAATCCTCCATGACTTTCTCCAGCATGGTCATGTTCAGGGCATCCAGTACGGCAAAATACTCGGCCCGGATTTCGGCAATAATTTTCTCGAAAATTTTAAGATTATAGGTATGGGACATTTTGTTTCGCGCATCCAGCGCTTTCATCCATATTTCGGCATCGGTAATAATTTTAGCGGCAAACGCCGCTCTTATGACTGCTGCCGGGGTTACCGTTTCCAGTATGACGCCTGTGCTATCAAGATAATCGCCAAGAACTTTCCAGGCCAGTTCCCAGGTATATTCGAAGCGCTGAATGACGCCTTCCTTTTCGAGCTGGGTAAGTTCGCGCAATTGCATGATTTCAATTGCTTCCCTCAACAAACCGAAGGCGCGCTTGTAATTATCAAAGCGATATATCCAGCGGGGTTTTCCATCCGTCATAGCGTCGACTCTAGCTGTGTTGACCTCACCTCACCCTTGAACCCCGTCGCCAGCACATAGATTTCTTTTGAGTCAGCCCGGCTGGATTTGGGTTTGACGTGTTGCACACGCGTGAACATCTGCTTCATGCGTGCGAGCAGCCTGGCC
>JBEBFX010000042.1:0-19366 GCA_040081735.1 Alphaproteobacteria bacterium
CGTCCGCTTCGATGGTCTGTTTCGCCTCGCCCGGCGACGTCCCGCCGATCTGTAATATCTTGCCGTCCTTGATCCAGACATCGGCCTGGAAACGCGGGGCGCGCGTGCCATCAACAACCGTGCCGCCCTTTATATGAATATCTACCTTCGCCATGGTGGTTCCTTCCTTAGGGGTTATGCAAGATCGTTCCTGGCCGCCTCGTAACCAGCGCCTTGCGCAATTAATGATTGCGTAAACTCTAATCATAGAATTCTTAACAAGCAACTGTTTCGTCAAAATTCAGACTGCCCGCCCAAAATCTTTACGCAGCGGCCAAAAACCCTGTTTTTTTAATCTCTTGTGCGTAAACGCTCGTGTAAATGATAACGGCGGCCCGCTAAAAATGCGGCCCGCCGCCGTTCATAAATCCGCGTGCCGGACCAGATTATCCCCGGCCCCGGCGCAACAGCTTGCCCGGAGTCGCGCCGGTGCATTCGCCGTTGACGAAGGTGGTTTCGCCATTGACGATAATCGCGTGATAGCCTTTGGCGTGCTGCACCCGGCGCCACTCATTGCCGGGGAAGTCATGCACGATTTCGCCCACCCATTCCGGTTCGATCGCCAGTTCATTCAGCCCATAGACCACAATATCGGCGGCCTTGCCGGGCAGCAATTCACCCCGGTCAACAAAACCCGCCGCTTTGGCCGGCAGGGACGCCAGCTTGTAATGCGCTTCTTCCAGGGTGATCCTGCTCTCGTCGCGCACCAGCCAGCTCAGGAAGTCGGTGGTGTACGCGCCGCCGGTGAAGAACTTGGTGTGCGCGCCGCCGTCCGACACGCCGGGGATGGTGTATTCGGAACTGGCCATTATTTCGGTCATGAAGTCCACATTGAAGCCGCGATTAGGCCCAAGGAACTCGACCTTCAGATCGCCCTTGACCGACAGATCAAGCATCACGTCAATGGGATGCTTTTTCTCTTCATCGGCAATTTGACCGAGCGATTTGCCGACATAGGGTTCCAGTTCCGGAACATTGTTCACGCCCGCAACGATCAGGGTGCGAACCTGGCCGCCGACGCCTATCTGAATGACCATAAGTTTGCGGTTGGCGGCGTCGTGTTCACCCTTTAACGCCTCACGCAGGCTCGGGTCTTTCATCTTGGCGAGTTTTTCGTCGAATGTGCCGGTGGTAACGGCGCGCCATGCCGGGCTGGCGTCATATAGATTCCAGTGTTCCATCGTAAACGTAAAGCCGCTGCGCAATGTGCCGGCCTGGCCATAAATCGGCAGGCCTTTCTCGCGCACCTTGGCCAGCCATTTGAGACTGCGCTGATGCGGCCTCGGGTCCTTGCGTGCGGGCGCGATGGCGTTATGCAGCACCGGACGCTGAGCCGTTTCCGCCAGCTTTTCCAGAAAGGCGAGATCGGCCTTGATATTGCCAGTGGACTGGGTGATCTGGATGGAGCCTTCGCCGCGTTCGGCCAGCACTTCGGCAAGATTGAGAATATCCGCATCGCACATCGTGTCGGTGACCATCGGGCTGCCGTCATAATCCGCCTGGGTAGAGTCAGGGCCCAGCCGCTGCAACGCAAAACCGGCCAGACCGGCATCCATGCCTTCATGCAGCAGGCGCTTCATCTCGGCCTTCTCGACCGTGGTCGCAGGACGGGTTTGCGCCGCTTTCAGCCCCATGACATAGACCATCAGGGATGTCGTGGGCATATATTGCAGGCAGTTCACGCCTTTTTTCGTGCGATCCAGCGAGTCCAGATATTCCGGTACGGTTTCCCAATCCCAGATCATGCCCTGCTTCATGGATTCATAAGGGATCGCTTCGGTGCGGGTCATCATCAGCATGGAACGGTCACGTTCCGCCGGGCGAACCGGGAAGAACCCAAAGCCGCAATTGCCCAGCACCACCGAGGTCACGCCGTGCCAGCCGGAGATCGAGCAGTACGGGTCCCAGCGGATTTGCGCGTCATAGTGCGTGTGCAGATCAACAAAGCCCGGCGCGACGATCAGGCCGTCCGCTTCGATGGTCTGTTTCGCCTCGCCCGGCGACGTCCCGCCGATCTGTAATATCTTGCCGTCCTTGATCCAGACATCGGCCTGGAAACGCGGGGTGCGCGTGCCGTCAACGACTGTGCCGCCTTTGATGTGAATATCAACGTTCGCCATGGGGTTCCCTCCTTACGGGGTTCAACAGGGAAATTCCGGAAGATACCCGACCGTGATCCCTGCGCTTTTTTTCAGACTAAATGCTAATCATAGATTCCAGAAATAGCAATTCCTTAGTCTGCCACAAGAACAGAATTCGCGAGCCCCTGATGCCGCTTATAATCGGCGGGAAAATTTCGCGGCGCAAAAGTAATCAAATTCAATATCAAGGTGTTACCCCATAATCAGGGGTGTATTTGGTTATAGAGCGCAAGCCCAATATTACAGGGGGGCGCAAAAGGCGTAGATTTAACACTTCTCGCGTGTAATATAATTTCCGCCAAAAACAGAAAAACGGCGGCCCGAAAGCCGCCGTTTGAATTTCAACCTGAAGCTGCCTGGCGCAAAACGGCTAGCCGCGCCCCTGACGCAGCAGTTTGCCGGGAGTCGCGCCGGTGCATTCGCCGTTGACGAAGGTGGTTTCGCCATTGACGATAATCGCGTGATAGCCTTTGGCGTGCTTCACCCGCCGCCATTCGTTAGCCGGGAAGTCATGCACAATCTCGCCCACCCATTCAGGTTCTGCGGCAAGTTCGTTCAGTCCATACACCACCACGTCGGCGGCAAGACCGGGCTTCAGTTCGCCGCGATCGACAAAGCCCGCCGCCTTGGCCGGCAGCGCGGACAGGCGGTAATGCGCTTCTTCCAGCGTGATCTTGCTTTCATCGCGCACCAGCCAGCTGATGAAGTCTGTCGTGAATGCGCCGCCGGTAAAGAACTTGGTGTGCGCGCCGCCGTCCGATACGCCGGGGAAAGTATATTCGGAATTATTGGTCATCTCGGCCATGAAGTCCGCATTGAAGCCGCGATTAGGCCCCAGGAACTCGACTTTCAGATCGCCCATGATCGAAAAATCCAGCATGATGTCGATGGGATGCTTGCCTTCTTCGGCGCCGATCTGGCTAAGCGACATGCCGACATATTTTTCCAGTTCTGCGACGCCATTGACGCCGGCCACGATCAGATTGCGGATCGGGCCGCCAATGCCGGCCTGAATGATTTCAAGCTTGCGGTTGGCGCTGTCAAATTCCGCCTTCAGCGCGTCGCGCAGCGACAGGTCTTTCATCTTTTCGAGCTTTTCCTCGAACGTGCCGGTAGTGAGCTTGCGCCAGGCCCGGCTGCTGTCATACAAGTTCCAGTTTTCCAGCGTGAACGCAAACCCGGTGCGCACGGTGCCGGTCTGGCCATAAATCGGCAGGCCCTTTGCGCGCACCTTTTCCAGCCAGTCGAGGCTGCGCTGGTGCACCTTGGGATCCTTGCGCGACGGCGCAATGACATTGTGCAGAACAGGACGCATGGCTGTTTCCGCCAGCTTTTCCAGGAAGGCGAGGTCGGCCTTGATCTTGCCAGTGGATTGCGTGATCTGAATAAAGCCTTGACCGCGTTCGCGCAGCACTTCGGCCAGATTCAGAATGTCGTCATCGCACATCGTGTCCGTGACCATCGGAGAACCATCATAATCCGCCTGGGCGGAATTGCGGCCCAGCCGTTGCAGCGAAAAGCCGCACAGACCCGCATCCATGCCTTCGTGCAGCAGGCGCTTCATTTCGGCCTTCTCGGCATCCGTCGCAGGGCGGGTCTTGGCCGCTTCGAGGCCCATGACATAGACCATCAGGGATGTCGTGGGCAGATACTGAATGCAGTTAACGCCCTTGGGCGCGCGATCCAGCGAATCAAGATATTCGGGAATGGTTTCCCAGTCCCAGTGCATGCCCTGTTTCATCGACTCAAAAGGGATCGCTTCGGTGCGGGTCATCATCAGCATGGAGCGATCCCGTTCGGCGGGCCGCACCGGCGCAAAGCCGAACCCGCAATTGCCCAGCACCACCGAAGTCACGCCGTGCCAGCCGGAGATCGAGCAATACGGGTCCCAGCGGATTTGCGCGTCATAGTGCGTGTGCAGATCAACAAAGCCCGGCGCAACGATCAGGCCATCGGCCTCGATGGTCTGTTTTGCATCGCCCGGCGACGCGCCGCCGATCTGTAAAATCTTGCCGTCGCTGATCCAGACATCTGACTTGAATCGCGGGGTGCGCGTGCCATCAACTACCGTGCCGCCTTTTATATGAATATCTACTTTCGCCATGGGATGATTCCCTCCTCACGGGGTTTTTGGCAGGGATCAAACCCGGTGCATAACGCACCTGACGCCCCTACTCTGAATTATAGCTGGTTAAATGCTAATCATAGATTTCGAGCCGCGCAACGGGCTATTATCGGTTTAGGCTAGGCCTAGGATTTCATTGCGATAATGGGAATGACACCAGTGATCAGGATAGCGGGCGCATTGCTGGCGGGGGGGAAATCCGCACGGATGGGCGGCGGAGACAAATGTTTGCGCCGCCTCGGCGGCCAGACATTGCTGGAACGCGCCATTGCCCGTGCACGCCCCCAGGTGGATGAACTTGTCCTGAACACCAATGGCGATCCGTCCCGGTTTGCGCAAACCGGTTTGACAATTATTCCGGATGTAATTGAAGATTATGCCGGTCCGCTGGCGGGAATACTCAGTGTGCTGGAATGGGCGCGCGCGCATCGGCCCGCCTGCACCCATGTGGTCAGCTTTGCCACGGACACGCCGTTTTTCCCGGTGGATTTAGTGCAACGCCTGTTTCGCGCTGCGCAGGATCGGAACAGGGCGCTGGCCAGCGCCGCATCGGGCGGCCGTGTACATCCGGTGTTTGGTCTGTGGCCGGTAGCTCTGGCCGGTGATCTCCGCCACGCCATGACAGCCGGAAATATCCGCAAGGTGGACGCATGGACCGCGCGCCATGGCGTTGCGCTGGCTGAATATCCGGTGCTGCCCTTCGACCCGTTCTTCAATATCAACCGGGAAGATGATTTGGCGCGGGCGGAATTACTGCGCCCAATCACCGGAACGCCGTTTCAGGCATAATAAGCCTGACCAAAAATATGCCAATGATCATGGCGGCGGCGGCGGCCAAGCGCGCTCAATGGCAAGGCCTGCTATAAATGGGCCAGACCGGCGGCGGTATCGGCGCTGGGGGTGGCGGGATAGCGCTATTGCGGGTGAACCCCATGCAGCACCTGGTCGACTATTGCATCGGCGAACGCCTCGTCAAGCGCTTCATGGCCCAGCAGAAGCCTGAAGAAAACAGGCGCCACAACAAGATCGGCGGTGATCGCCGGGTCGGCGCCGCCGCTGATCGCGCCATCATTGATGGCGCGCAGGACCAAATCCTGAATTTGCCCGCGGCTGCGCAATATGACATGATGGCGAAAGGCTTTCGATAGTTCGGTGCCGGGATCGGCTGCGGCAATCAATGCCGCCGCGCTACGGCCTGTGCGGGTTGCAAACGCCTTCACCAGATTTCGCAGACATTGCTTCATCTCCTGCACCGCCGTGCCGCCATGAGGCGCCGCCCTCGCGATAACAGGGGTTTCAATAATGGCCGCCATGGCGACAGCCTGGGCATTGGGCCAGGTGCGGTAGATGGTCGGCTTTCCCACGCCCGTACGCGCCGCCAGTTCCTCCATCGTCACGGCCGCTACGCCCCCCTCGTCCAGCAGCGCACGCGCCGCCGCCAGAACGCGGGTTCTGGCGTCCAGACTTCTCGGCCGTCCCCGTTGCTTTTCTGCGTTCATGCCGATTGCGTGTTGACTCACTGTTTTATTTAATTTACGATCCGTAACGTAATTATCGCATAAGGAGAATCATGATGTCAATGGTAAAGCCGAACACCGAAGGGTGCAGCGTCCTGGCCCCCTATCTCATCACAAGGGATTGCTCAAAAGCGATTGCGTTTTACACGGCGGCATTTGGCGCGACGGAAGATTTCCGTCTGATGATGCCGCCGGGTAAAATCGGCCATGCGGAAATTCGAATAGCGGGCGCGCAGGTCTTCCTTGCCGATGAGTTTCCAGATTTTGGGGCCCTGAGTCCGGCCAGCATCGGCGGCTGCCCAATTACACTGCATCTCCTGGTCGAGGACGCAGACGCCGCCGTGGCGCGCGCCGTAAGCGCAGGCGCGATGCTGGTGCGGGAACTGAGCAACGAATTCTACGGCCATCGGGCGGCGACCGTCGCGGACCCCTTTGGCTATTCCTGGAAACTCTCCAGCGTGATTGAGGAAGTCAGCCCGGCTGAGATGCAGGTGCGCCTGAACGCGATGCAGGTTCCGGAATAAGGGCGCAGGCAGGGCTGGCTTTCAGTGTCATTTTCACAGTATAAAGGCGCTGGCGTGACGGCCCTGGCGCGCCATCTCTGGTAAGGTTTTTTGTAACAAAGGTATCTGATCATGCGCTGGCTGATGCGCTCCAAAATCCACAACGCCACGGTGACCGAGGCCAATCTGGCCTATATTGGCAGTATCACGATAGACGAAGACCTGGTGGAGCTTGCGGGCTTGTGGGTGGGCGAACGGGTTCTGGTGGTCAGCAACACCAGCGGCGCGCGTCTCGAAACCTATATCATCGCGGGCGAACGCGGATCGGCCGCCATCTGCATGAATGGCGCGGCGGCGCATCTGATCGGGCAGGGCGAACAGATCATTATCATGGGCTTGGACTTAGCCGATCAGCCCGTCTCGCCGAAGGTCATTCTCGTCGACGGGCACAACCGCTTCGTCCGGTTTCTGGCCGAGACGCCCGCCACGGCCGCGGCGGCGCGTTAAAGGCCCGCGCCCTAAATCACCGCTTCGATCAGGTGCGGACCACGGCTGGCGCAGGCGTCCCTGAATTGCCGGTTGAATTCCTCCTGATTTGTGGCGCGGGTGGCCGCAACCCCCATGCCGTTCGCCAACTGCACCCAGTTCAGATCCGGGTTTGACAGATCCAGCAGATCCAGCGCCTTGCGGCCCGGATTGCCCGCCCCTACGCGGCCCAGTTCAATTTGCAGAATCAGATATTTGCGGTTGGAAAAAATCACCGTGACAATATCGAGTTTTTCGCGCGCCATCGTCCACAGCGCCTGAAGTGTGTACATGGCGCCGCCATCGCCGCTGAGGCAGACGACCTTGCGGTCCGGGCAGGCCACGGCGGCCCCTGCCGCCACTGGAATCCCCTGACCAATGGAACCCCCGGTAAGCCCAAGCCAGTCTACCGGCGCAATGCCTGCTGTCGGCGCATAGCAGGCAAAACCCGAGGTTGCGGCCTCATCGGAGACGATGGCGTTTTCCGGCATCAGGGCGCCCAGCGCCGCGCCGATGGTGTGTGCATTGAAAAGCGGGCCGGTTGGCAGGGCTGGCCGCGCCAGCTGCTGCACATGGATGGGATGCACGGGGGCGTTAAGTTCTGACGCCAGCGCTTCCAGTGCATAAACGCCATCCTGTTGCGCCGTGGCCAGCACCAGTGTCTCGCAGCCTTCAGGCGTCAGCCAGCCGGGTTTGCCGGGATAGGCGAAGAACGATACCGGCGGCTTGGTTCCAACCAGTATCAGCTGCTCGGTGCCTTTCAGAAATTCAACCATGTCTTCTGCGAAATAGGGCATCTTTTCGATAATCACGCAGCCCGCGCCGCGTTCTATACGTGATATGAATGTATCGCACGCCAGCCGCGCGTCACTGACCGCTGCGATGCGTCCGGCGGCGTTTGCGCCACGCTTCAGCAGCACCGGCCCGCGCATCAGCAGCATGGTCTTCTTGCCGTTTTTCAGCATCTTTGCCGCAGCGGTGATGACGCTTTGATCCGTGCGCGGCGTAACGGGCGGCGCAACCGGTTTGACAGGCCCAGCCGCCTCATCCCAGGCGCAATTGGCGGGCACGATCATGGTGGCGATCTGGCCGGGATAGGTCATGGCGGCTGCAACCGCGCGCGCGCCGTCTGCGGCCAGATTTTTTGCCTCGGCCGTCGCATGCAGCCAGTGGGAAACGGGCTTCGCCAGTCCGGCTATATCGGACGCCAGGGGCGCGTCATATTCCAGATGATAGGTGGCGTGATCGCCGATCACATTGATCATCGGCGAACCGGCGCGTCTGGCGTTGTGAATATTGGCCGAGGCGTTGGACAGGCCGGGCCCCAGATGCAGCAGGGTAAAGGCGGGCTTGCCGGCCATGCGCGCATACCCGTCGGCCATGCCGGTCGCGCCGCCTTCAAACAGGGCCAGGACGCCGCGCACGCCTTCGATCCGGTCCAGCGCTGCGACACAATGCATTTCCGATGTGCCGGGATTGGTGAAGCAGGTATCGACGCCACTATCGACAAAGGTCTGCATCAGGCTTTCTGCACCGTTCATGATCATCGTTCCCTCGTTATTGCAGCGTTTTCAGCTTAGTTGACGCCAGCATAGCGCTAAAAAGACAGTGCGCAAATGCGCATCACGACAAACCAGCCGCCGGATTGATCAACCATTATTCCGTGATCCGGGCCAACGCAATTTCCGTACCGGCGAGATGCCGTTATTAAGCCTATCTTGCATTGCGGGTGGCTTGCGGGAAAGAATGTTACACAAAGTCATGGCAAAGATTTTTTTCAGGACTTTGAAATATGGGTTAAAATCCGCGTCATTCATCATCCACTATACGGGAAACAGACAGTGAATGTAACCGAGGCCGTCCGCGCCCGCAAATCTGTGCGCGCCTTTCTTACCAAACCAGTGCCCCAGGACGTGATCCGCCAAATACTGATCGATTCGGCGCGCGCCCCATCGGGCGGCAATGTGCAACCCTGGAAAACCTATGTGCTGACAGGAACAGCCCGCGATGAACTGGTCAGGCGGATCAGGGATCAATGGGCGGCGGGCAAGCGCGGCGAGGGCACACCCTATGACATCTACCCGAAAGATCTGGGCGAACCGTATATGTCACGCCGCCGCGCCGTAGGCTTCAAACTGTACGAACTGGCCGGTGTCGGGCGTGACGACAAGGTGGCCCGCATGAAACAGATGTTTCGCAATTTCGAACTGTTTGACGCGCCTGCCTGCATGATCTTCACCATCGATCGCAGCATGGGGCCGCCGCAATGGGCCGATCTGGGCATGTATATTCAGACCGTTGCACTTGTGGCGATGGATCACGGGCTGGTGACATGCATGCAGGAAGCCTGGGCCAGCTGGCACAAAACCCTGACACAGATGCTGTCGATCCCCGATCATGAAATGGTGTTTTGCGGCATCGCCCTGGGCTACGAAGACACCGGCGCCGCAGTCAACACCCTGCGCTCCGATCGCGCCGGTCTGGAGGATGTGAAGTTTTTTGGCTTTGAGACAGTGATCTAACCCTTGTCGCTGCGGCCTGTCTTTGCCAGCCGCTCCAGCTGTTCCTGCATGGCGTCGATGCGGGCGCGCAGTTCGGCGACGTCGTCACTGCTGGAAGTTGCGGCGGGGCCGCGTTCCCTGTTGCCGGGTTTTTTGGCAACCGGAAAAGGAACGAAACGCTGGATCGCCTTTTCCATCATCGCCATATTCTGCTTGGCAATGTCTTCAAACGGCTTCAGCCCGGGCACCTTGCTCAGAACGCCGGTAAACTGTTCGCGGATGGTCTCCTGATTCTTCTGGAAGGTTTCCATGACGGTTTCCAGATAATTCGGCACAAACGGCTGCATGACATTGCCGTACATGCCGATCAGCTGACGTAAAAAATTGACCGGCAACAGGGTTTGCCCTCCCTTGCTTTCTTCTTCGAAAATGATCTGGGTAAGTACGGAGCGGGTGATGTCTTCGCCGGTCTTGGCGTCAAAGACCGCAAAGTTCTGTCCGGCCTTCACCATTTCGCTTAACTGCTCCAGCGTCACATAGCGGCTGGTGGCGGTATTGTACAGCCGCCGGTTGGCGTATTTCTTGATGACAATGATTTCGCCGCCTGTTTCTGGTGTCTCTGTTTCCGGCACGTCATAATTCCTTTCGCTGAAACCGCTATGATGGTGGCGGATGGATTGGCTCTGGACTATATTAAGGCTTATTGTCGCTCTGTTATGCTGCATTGCGCAAGAGCAGTATTCAGGCGCACCCCTTAAGTTATTACCAACAAAAGGATCTCCCCATGACCGAAGTTGTCATCGTAGGCGCAGCGCGCACCCCGGTTGGCTCGTTTAATGGCGCCCTGAGCGCCCTTCCGGCCCATGAGCTGGGCAGAATAGCCATTGGCGCCGCCCTGGATCGGGCCGGCATCGGGCGCGAGGAAGTATCCGAGGTCATTATGGGCCAGATTCTGGGGGCGGGAGAAGGTCAGAACCCGGCCCGCCAGGCCTCTATTGCCGCCGGCATTCCGGTGCAGGCCCCGGCCTGGGGCGTGAATCAGCTGTGCGGGTCCGGTTTGCGTTCCGTGGCGCTGGGGTTTCAGGCGATCATGAACGGCGACAGCACAATCGTTGTCGCAGGCGGCCAGGAAAGCATGAGCCAGGCTCCACATGTTGTGCATATGCGCAATGGCGCCAAAATGGGTTCCGTCGAAATGATCGACAGCATGCTGAAGGATGGTCTGTGGGACGCGTTTAACGGCTATCACATGGGCAACACCGCCGAAAATGTGGCCGAGCAATGGCAGATCACCCGCGAGCAGCAGGACGCCTTTGCCGTCGCCTCGCAAAACAAGGCCGCCGCCGCCCAGAAATCCGGCCGCTTCAGGGATGAAATCGTTCCTGTAATAATCAAGTCCCGCAAGGGCGAAACCACGGTTTGCGACGACGAATTCATCCGCCATGGGGTGAGCATCGATGATCTGAAAGACTTGCGCCCGGCATTTGTAAAAACCGGCGGAACCGTGACGGCGGGCAACGCCAGCGGCATCAATGACGGCGCCGCCGCAGTGACCCTGATGCGCCGCGACGAAGCCGAAGCGCGGGGCATCAAGCCGCTGGCCCGCATTGTATCCTGGGCCCAGTCCGGCGTTGATCCTTCGGTCATGGGCACAGGCCCGATACCTGCCGCCAAATCAGCCCTGGCCAAGGCCGGCTGGTCGGTAAATGATCTTGATCTGGTGGAAGCCAATGAAGCCTTTGCCGCCCAGGCCTGCGCTGTGAACAAGGAGCTGGGGTGGGATCTGGACAAGGTCAATGTCAATGGCGGCGCGATTGCAATCGGTCATCCGATCGGCGCGTCCGGCGCGCGGGTTCTGGTCACGCTGTTGTATGAAATGCAGCGCCGCGACGCTAAAAAGGGGCTTGCCACTTTATGCATCGGCGGCGGCATGGGTATTGCCATGTGCCTTGCCCGTGACTAGATACACCAGAGCAATAGAGCAATTCCTTTTATGATTGAACCAGCAGGTTCCAGGTATTGATAATGCTCCGTCCCCGGATATTGCCCGGGGACATTATGATTTTCCGGCAGTGCGGGTTCACTTTCAACCATCCAGAGTATGAGGCACACACATGGCACGCGTGGCATTGGTCACCGGCGGGACGCGCGGAATTGGCGCCGCTATTTCTATCGCCCTGAAAAATGCGGGATTTGAGGTCGCGGCCAATTATGGCGGCAATGACGCCGCCGCCGGCGCGTTCAGGGACGAGACAGGTATTGCGGTTTACAAATGGGATGTCTGCAATTTCGACTCCTGCGGCGATGGTATCGCGAGGGTCGAGGCTGATCTCGGCCCCATTGATGTGCTGGTCAACAATGCGGGCATCACCCGCGACGCCACCCTTCACCGCATGAGTAAGGAAAAATGGCGTGAGGTGATTTCCACCGATCTCGATAGCGTTTTCAATATGTGCCGCCATGTGATCGAAGGCATGCGCACCCGTGAATATGGCCGCATCATCAGTATTGCATCCATAAACGGGCAAAAGGGTCAGGTCGGCCAGACCAATTACTCCGCCGCCAAGGCGGGCGTGATCGGTTTCACCAAGGCGCTGGCGCAGGAAAATGCGTCAAAGGGCATTACCGTCAATGTGGTGTGCCCGGGCTATATCAATACGGACATGATGAAGGCGCTGCGTCCCGATGTCCTCCAGGGCATTGTCGATACGATCCCGGCGGGGCGTCTTGGCGCGCCGGAGGAAATTGCCGGCGGCGTGCTGTACCTGGCGGCGGAGCAGGCCGGATTTATCACCGGGGCGACGCTGACCATTAACGGCGCGCAATATATAGCCGGGTAATCGGCCCTGAAACCGCGTTACCTGTATGCAAAACAGGTAACGCCGCCTTACCCCGCAACTACGCCAGCCCGGCGCTTATTCTATTTTAATCATTATATTTGATAGTGGGCGGGCATGAACCGCCCGGCCATCATAAATGAATCGCCCGAAGACCGCCGCGACCGGTTGCGCATTGCAGCGCAGCTGATTAACGACGCGATCAATCCCCTGTGGAATCTGGGCCGGTATTCGGTTTTAGGCTGGCGGGTGATTGAGGGCGGAATTGAAGTCGCCACCATCGCAACCACGCAATTGCTGAAACTCAGCAGATCATCGGATGAATATACCGGCGGCGCGCGTTACATGTCTGCGGCCCGCTATGCGGAGGCCTGCGACATAATAGGGGTGCAGTCGTCACAGATTACGCTGCCGGACTCCATCGGGTCCGGACCGGGCCTGGTGCCCCCCAGCCTGGTAAATTCGGTCGTTACCCGCTATTCCGTTACCAAGACCGCGCATCGGGCGGTTGGCCTGTTTGATATTGTGGGTTTTTCCAAGAACGATCCGCTCGAACAGGTGGCGCAGCTTAGTTCGCTCGAATATTCCATTAATATTGCCCATAAACGGCTGCGCGATATCGGGCTGGATATAAATCTGGCCCGCTCGACAACCGGCGACGGCTTCTATGTGTGGAACCGCGACATTGGTGTCGAGGCTGATCTGGCGAGTTATCTGCTGGTTATGCTGGCGCTTGCAGACAATGCCACGGCGCGGGACCGTTACGGTCCGGACATGGCGCCGGAATTACGGGTCTGCTTTGCGCTGGGGTCGCATTATTCCTATTATCAGGTCGAAGGGCTAAATCCGCGCGGCTACGACTATATTGTTGGCGAAGTCACGATATCGCTGGCGCGCATGATTGACGGATGCATGCCGGGACAAATCCTGATTGGCGAGTTTGAGCGCCCGACAGCCAGCAGCGGGAAAGTGCTGACGACGGTTAATTTCGTATTAATGGCGGCGCATCTGCTTGAACGGTTCAAGGGCATCGCGCTTTCCGGCGGCGATATCCGCCACTGCGCCTGTTATCTCACGGGCGAACAGGTTGGTCCGGGCTTCTTCAACATTCTGCGATTTGAGATCGAGGACAAGCATGGGTTCATGCACCATGTTTATAATCAGAAAATGAACATCGTGCTGGCGCCCGATAAGGCGGGCGCGCCGCCCACCCATATCTATCTGGGAATGCAGCAGGAAGCGCTGGCCGCTTTCAACGCCAAAGCGTCAAAAGTGTGCGTCCTGGGCTGATCAGGGCCTCTGCGCTTAGAGCAATTCCTTTTTTAATTGAACCAACAGGTTCAATTAAAAAAGGAAAAATTGCTCTAAATTATTAGATAGACCATGTTTTACGGCTCAGACGGGATCGCCTGAGGCGATTCCGTCTGAGCCGAACATGGTCTAGCGCGAATAAAATTCGACGATCAGATTCGGTTCCATCACCACGGGATAGGGCACGTCTGTAAGCGCCGGCGTGCGCACAAACACCGCCTTCAGGGCGCGATTGTCGACATTGAGATAATCCGGCACCTGGCGTTCAGCGGATTCAAGCGCTTCCAGCACCATACCCAACTGCCGGGATTTTTCGCGGATCTCCACCACATCGCCCTCACGAACGCGATAGCTGGGAATGGTCACCCTGGACCCGTTCACCATCACATGCCCATGATTGACAAACTGGCGCGCGGCAAAAACCGTGGGCACGAATTTGGAACGGTAAACGATGGCGTCAAGACGGCGCTCCAGCAGCCCGACAAGATTTTCACCGGCGTCGCCGCGGCCGCGCACGGCCTCCTCGTAGATACCGCGAAACTGCCTCTCGCTGATATTGCCGTAATAGCCCTTCAGCTTCTGCTTGGCGCGCAGCTGCACACCAAAGTCCGACAGCTTCTGCTTGCGCCGCTGGCCATGCTGGCCCGGGCCATATTCGCGCTTGTTCAGCGGGCTTTTCGGCCGGCCCCACAGATTTTCACCCAGACGACGGTCGATCTTGTGCTTGGATTGTTGCCGCTTCGACATTAACGATTTCCCGAACCTTATATTTGCCGGCCTACGCAACTGCGCGGCAAATTCATGAATGACAGAAAAGGGCCGCACTTGGTCAAGCGGGCCCGCATTTCGGCGTAATATACGCACAAAGTCCGCTCTGTCAAACCTTATCCCTGGTGATATTCATTGGGATCCGGGATGGAAAGCCAGAAAACATAGGCCGTGACGCCAATCATCATCACCATGGCGACATAGAAGGGCACTTCCGGGGCAAAATGATACAGCGCCGCGCCCAGCAGCGGGCCAAGGCCAAACCCCAAAGACGCCGCCGACATGCTGATGCCCGCAAGGCCGCCCTGTTCATAGGCGGCGACTTTCAGGCTGGCCGCCGCCGCGTTGCCGGGCTGCGCGAATCCCAGCCCAAGGCCCACCAGCACCATGCCGATCAGCAGCGGGATCAGGGTAGACGACATGATCAGCACGGTAACGCCCGCCAAAACCGAAGGCGATCCAAAACGCATCAGTACTTTGGGGGTTAAATTAAACGGGCGGATAATCAAAAATTGCGACGCCATGGAAACAATCGCCATCAGCGCCAGGGCAATGCCGACATCTCTTGCAGTCTGCGCCGCCGTCAGGTGCAATACATCCTGAAAATAAAAGCCGCCCACCTGATGCACCGTGGCCATCACGTAAGCCGTGAAAAAGTTGATGATCAGATAGGGCCGGATACGCCTGTCAAAAAAGCGCAGTTTTTTTACGCCCGGCGGGGCAACGCGCTGGGGCGGCTCCGGCAGGAACATCCAGATCAGCGCGGCGCTGATCAGCGCCACCAAAGCCGCCAGATATAGTGGCGCAACCAGGCTGATCAGCACCATCGCGCCGCCCACCGCCGGTCCAAGGATTGATCCAAGGCCAAAGGCGGCGTTCTGCAGGGCGATGCCCGAGGTGCGTTCTTCGGGCGTGGTCGTCACCGCCACAAACGACTGCGAGGCCGGGAAAACCCCGCTCGCCACCGAGGCAAACGCCATTCGGGTGATCAGCATCAGGGGATAGACGATCAAAATCGGCAACAGCGCGTGCAGCCCGGCTTCAACCGTCAGCGCAAATGCAATTGTGGTGATGGCGTAGCCAATCAGGCCGATGATCATCACCTTGCGCCGCCCCATGCTTTCACAGCGACGCCCCCAGAATGGCCCGCCAAAAAAGAACATGGCCGCCGTCAGGGCGGAAATCAGCCCGACCTGAATTTCCATCAGCCCCAGTTCACGTCCAATGGGGGCCAGCACCGCCAGAGTGACGGACCGTCCGATGCCAACCGACAGCAACCCGCCAAACAGCAGCCATGGCGCCCACGCGGGCACACGGAATGTTTGCGGGACCTCGGGGACTTCTGCGGTCCTGGTTATCGTGGTTTCTGAGGGCACCTGGACATGTTCTTATTGCGAATTGTTATGACCATACACCGGGGCCAGCACAATTGATCATAATTTTTCCATGTTTGCGTTGATCCAGGCGGCCAGTTCCTGTTCAGTCAGTTCACCGCTGGCCAACCCAAGCATATGCCGGATGGCGTCCACCGGATCAACTGACAACCGGTAGCCGTTAATTGCCAGGAACAGACCAATTGAAAGAAACGCCGCGCGCTTGTTACCGTCCACAAATGGATGGTTTCCCGCCAGGCCAAATGAATATGCGGCGGCCAATTCGGCAAGCGTGAAATCAGAATTATAGGCATGGGAATTTTGCGCTCTTGCCAATGCGGAGTCAAACAGGCCGCGATCCCGGATTCCGCGCGCGCCGCCGAACATGGCCAGACTCTCTTCATGCAATAACAACAGCGCCTTTTGGCTGATCCAGCGTGGTTCGGACTTCACTTGGCCAAGGCTTTGAAGGTATCGCGGTACTGTTTCATGAATTGCCTCCCGGCTTCAAGCTGTTCATCAATTGCCGGATCAAATGGCGTCAGGAGATACCCCTCCGGCGTCTCGATGGCATACAGCGTGTCGCCCTTCTCCACCTTCAGCCGGGTAAGCATTTCTTTCGGGATGACTGCCCCAGTCGAGGTGCCGATTGCCGTCAGTTTCAACGTGGCCATGTGCTGCTCCTGATAATTATAATGTTTATAATAATGTTTTGGGGCACAATTTGCAAGAACATGATTATAAATATAATAATGTTCTCCGTCCAGGAGCCAGGTGTTGGCCGCCACCTGCTGGAAGCACCGCAGGATTAGCGGGAGATTGAATGATCCTTGAATAGCAAAAGCAAAAATTCACCCCCACTGTTTGGCTATGCGCCATTGCATGAGCACCATGAAGAACGGGATGATCAGTTCAAGGATTGTCATAATGATGAAGAATCCGATGGGCATGCCAACATCGGCCATAGACACCAGCCGTGACAGGCCACCAGCAAAAAATATCCCGGCGAGAAGATAGACGACACGGCTTTTGCGTTCGATATCGTGGACGCACCAGAGCAAGGTCAATCCATAGCCCAGAAATATTGTGGCGTAAAAGCGGTCCTCGCTGTCCATCGTGGCGTTAACCGGAATTGAACCGGGGATGAACGAAGGTCCATAAAGGATGTGCATCAGCGATATGAAAATCACCGTCACCCCGAACAGGCTCAAAAACATCTGGTACGTTTTGTACACGATAAGCTCCTTCTGATTGCGGCTATTTGTGATCATATAACGCCTATAGTGTTTTGTACTTACTCCTGGTCATGATGCGCCAAAATCACCTCTGTCATCCTGAGCGAAGCGAAGGATCTCATGTTGGGTTGGGAGATTCTTCGCTTCGCTCAGAATGACAAAATTCTACGAAATCATCAGCCCTGTTCCTTCTTCACCCTCGCTGTCGCAAGCGAGGTCACGACGCCGCGCAGGGCGCGGACGTCCTGTTCCATCAGATTGGCGCGCATGAAAATATTGCGCAGGTTGCGCACCATGGCGGGGCGTTTTTCCGGCGGGAACAGAAATCCGGCGGTGTCCAGTTCCCGTTCCAGATGTTCAAACAGCGCCACCAGTTCGGCATTGCTGGCGGGCCAGGTATTGCCCGGATCAAGCATCGCGGGCGGGGTCGCGTCGGCCGCCCTGTGCCATTCATAACCCATTAGCAGCACCGCCTGGGCCAGATTGATCGAGGTGAAACGCGCATCAACCGGAATGCGCAGCACCGCCTGCGCCAGTGTCACATCGTCATTTTCAAGACCCGAGCGTTCCGGCCCGAACAGCACGCCGCAGCGCAAACCCTGCGCGGTTTTTGCGCGCATCTCGCGGCCGGCCGCTTCCGGCGTCACAACCGGTTTGAGCATTTCGCGCAGGCGCGCCGTGGTGGCCACCAGATAATGAATATCGGCGGCGGCCTCCGCAACCGTGTCAAACAGCCGCGCGTCCTCCAGCACCCAGTCCGCGCCCGACGCCGCCTTGATGGCCCATTCATTCGGCCAGCCATCGCGGGGCGCCACAATGCGCAGATCGGTCAGGCCGAAATTCGCCATGGCCCGCGCCGCCGTGCCGACATTCTGGCCCAGTTGCGGGTTCACCAGAATAATGGCCGGCGCAATCATTACGGCTGTCACAGTTTTGCGCCGTCGCGGTACAGCTTGTAGGTGATGCTGTCGAGCAGCGCCTCAAACGACGCATCGACAATATTTTCCGACACGCCGACGGTGAACCAGCGTTCACCCCTGCCATCGCGGCTTTCGATCATCACCCGGGTGATCGCGCCGGTGCCGCCCGTCAGGATACGGACTTTATAATCCGCCAGCTCCAGATCATCGATGTAGCTGGAGTAACGCCCCAGGTCTTTTCGCAATGCCCGGTCAAGGGCGTTGATCGGGCCGTTGCCCTCTTCATAGGAACGGTAGATTTCGCCATCGATAATGATCTTGGCGGTGGCCTCGGATACGGTGATCATTTCGCCGCTGCCGTTATTGCGGCGCTCGACCCCGACGCGGTAACTGTCCACCTTGAAATATTCCGGAATTTCACCCATCAGCCGCCGCACCAGCAGCTCGAACGACGCCGAAGCGCCGTCATAGGAATAACCCAGAAATTCCCGCTGCTTGACGATCTCCAGCAGCCGGTTGAGGCGTTTATCCTTGGGATCGGCAATGATGCCGATGGTTTCCAGTTCGGCAATCAGATTGGATTTTCCGGCCTGATCCGACACCAGAATCCGGCGCCGGTTGCCCACGCTCTCAGGTTCGACATGTTCATAGGTTCTGGTGTTTTTTGCCATGGCGGAAACGTGCAGCCCGCCTTTGTGGGCAAAGGCCGACGCGCCCACATAGGCCGCATGGCGATTGGGCGGCCGGTTGAGTATTTCATCGATGGTGTGCGAAATGCTGCTGAGCTTTTTCAGCCCAGCCATGGAAACGCCGGTTTCAAACTTATCGGCAAAATCGGGCTTCAGCATCAGGGTTGGAATGATTGACACCAGATTGGCGTTGCCGCACCGCTCGCCCAGGCCATTGATCGTCCCCTGAACGTGGCGCACCCCGGCAAGCACTGCGGCAAGGCTGTTGGCGACCGCATTTTCCGTATCATTGTGCACATGAATGCCAAGATGCGATCCCGGAATATGCCGGGCCACTTCGCCAACAATGCGTTCCACTTCATGAGGCAGGCTGCCGCCATTGGTGTCGCACAGCACCACCCAGCGCGCACCGGCGGCGTAAGCGGCGCGCGCGCATTGCAGGGCGTATTCCGGGTTGGCCTTGTAACCGTCAAAGAAATGTTCCGCGTCGAACAACGCCTCGCGCCCGCGCTTGATCACCAGTGCGATGGAATCGGAAATCGCCGCGACATTTTCCTCGCGCCCGATCTGCAACGCCACATCCACATGAAAATCCCAGGTCTTGCCAACCAGGCACACGGCCCCCGCCGGGCTGCCCAGCACCACCGCCAGATCGGGATCATTTTCCGCACTGCGCCCGGCGCGCTTGGTCATGCCGAAGGCGGTGAATTTCGCATGGCCCAGTTCTGGGGCCGCCGCGAAAAAAGCCGTGTCTGTGGGATTGGCGCCGGGCCAGCCGCCCTCGACATAATCCAGGCCCAGTTCATCCAGCAGGGTGGCGATCAGACGTTTGTCCTCAACGCTGAAATCCACGCCCTGGGTTTGCGCGCCGTCGCGCAGGGT
>JBEBFX010000199.1:0-5412 GCA_040081735.1 Alphaproteobacteria bacterium
GAGATCGCACCGCATCTGGCGGCGGGCGAGAACCTGATCATCACCGCCCACGGCAACAGCCTTCGCGCGCTGTGCAAGCATCTGCTGAACATCAGTGATGCGGAAATCGTCAATCTGGAAATCCCCACCGGCAATCCGCTGGCGTTTGAACTGAACCCGGACCTGTCGGTAAAATCCTGGCGCTATCTGGATGAAGCCCGGGCGGAGAAATTGCCGGTTCAGGTCAGCAACCCGACAAATTCCTGATTCGCGCGGCGCAGGCGGACGGACATTTCCTGGGCCATGTTGCGCAGGATTTTCAGCTGTATCTGAGGATATTCCTTGCTGATTTCCTCCAGCTTCTGCATCGACAGCATATAACAGAGCGAGCGCGTATCGGCGCGCACATCGGCTGATCTGCTGCCCGGATCAAGCAGCGCCATCTCGCCAAACGCGACGCCCGGGCCAATGGACGCCAAGCGGACGCTGCGGCCGCCGTCAGAGAGCCGGCGCACGACACTTACGCTGCCACTGGCGAGCGTAAAAAACACCTGCGCGGGATCACCCTCGCGGAATATCGTCTCTCCGGCTTCATAACTGATTGTCGTAATATGGCGCTCAAGACAGCTTATCTCCTCGCCGGTCAGCCCCCTGAAAATATTCATCTCCCTGAGCGCGTAATGATTGCCGGGGCGCAGACCGGAAAAGCCGCTGCTGAGCAGTTGCTGTTCGGCAAATTCCAGCGCCGCGTCAACATCATCAAAACTGTCCACCGGCAGCCCCGAATCGGCGGTTTCAGCATCAAGCAGCACTTCATTGATGACCGCCGCTATCGCCTCGTCTGCGCATGCGATTAACAGGCTGACCCCATTTTGCTGGAGATCATGTTTGAGATTGGCCATAAGCGACGCCGCGCTCGGGGTAATGCCATTAACGCGATTGAAATCCAGTATCAAATGGCTGACGCCCTCCAGCCGGGCCTCAAGACCCCGCAGCAGACTTTCCGTCGCACCGAAGAAGATATGCCCCTGCAATTCCAGAACAAGAATGCGGCAGCCTTCGCGCTCCAGATAATCGCGCTCATAGAGCGGACGCACCCGCCGGGACGAAACGCTATCGCCACGCTGCTCATTGCGGATGATCGCGCGCGCGTTCGGGGCCGCGTCATATTGGTGCAGGCCAAACTTTTCCACGATGTCCTGACAAACCTCGATGCCCCGGACCGTATTGCCCCTGGCGTCGATCAGCGGCGAGAAAACACCGAGGCCGAGTTGACCCGGCAGTACAGAGAGAATACCCCCCGAAACACCGCTTTTTGCTGGCATGCCAACCCTGTAGGCCCATTCGCCGGCAAAATTGTACATGCCGCAGGCGCCGGTTACGCTGAGCACACAGCGGACATGAAAGGCGCTGAGAACCCGCTCACCTGTCAGGGGATTGACGCCGCCATTGGCCAGCGTCGCGGCAATCACCGATAAATCGCGGCAATCAACCAGAATTGAACATTGCCGGAAATAGGCGTCCAGCGCGGCGTCAACGTTATTCTCCAGCATGTTGAAATTGCGCATCAGATGCGCAATCGCCCGGTTGCGGTGCCCCGTCTCCTGCTCTGATCTGTAGACATCCTCGTCAACCGTCAGGCTGCGCCCGGCGAAGCGTCCGATGTAATCAAGAACCCTGTTATTCCTTTCTTCAGGCGAGGCCGCCCTGACGAGCGCCGTCGTCGCGATGGCCCCTGCGTTGACCATCGGGTTGAAGGGCCGGTTATGATTCTCATCGAAAATAATGGCGTTAAAGGAATCCCCCGAAGGCTCAACGCCTACTTTCTTCATCACGTCCTTCCAGCCATTATCTTCCAGCGCAAGTCCAAAGATCAGCGCCTTGGAGATAGACTGAATGGTAAAGCGCTGGCCCGCATCACCGGCCTGATAGGTTTTGCCGTCCGCCGTCGTCATGCAGATGGAAAACCAGTCCGGGTTCGCTTTCGCCAGTTCCGGGATATAGGTGGCAACCGCGCCTTCATCCAGCGCTGCATATTTGCGATGCAATTCGTCGAGATACGCCTGTATAGGGCAAACAAAAAAACGTCCGGACATCGGGGCCATCCCACTCTGGGCTAATTTAACCTTATCCGTCACCGGAATGCGGTTTCATGATGAATTCCGGAGCGTGTCATAACGTGGTAGTATCAGTAAATCGTTGCCCTGTGCTATGGCAAAAACTTGAGGAGGCGCCCCATGAGCATTGACAGACTGCGGGACCTGCTGGCGGCGGCCAGACGCGCTGTCGTTTTCACAGGAGCCGGCATCAGCACGGAATCCGGCATCCCGGATTTTCGCAGTCCCGGGGGCCTGTGGACCAAATACAAGCCGATTTATTTTGACGATTTCATGGGGTCCGAAGAAATGCGCCGCGAAAGCTGGCGGCGCAAATTCGCCATGGAAAATGTTCTGGACAACGCCAAACCCAATCGCGGGCATCTGGCCTTGGCGCAGCTGGTAAGGCGCGGCGTGGTGTCCCACATCATCACCCAGAATATCGATAATCTGCATCAGAATTCCGGCGTGCCCGATGAACAGGTGATCGAACTGCACGGCAACACCAGTTACGCGCGCTGTCTGGGCTGCCATGAACGCTATGAAATCGACCCCATCCGGGAGGCGTTTCAGCGTGACGAAACTTTGCCGATCTGTGATCAGTGCGGCGGCATTATTAAAACTGCTGTTATCTCTTTTGGGCAATCCATGCCGGAACGCGAAATGCGCCGCGCACAGGATGCCGTGCTTGCCTGCGACCTGATGCTGGTTGCGGGATCGTCGCTTGTGGTGTTTCCGGCGGCGGGCTTTCCCGCCATGGCCAAACAGAACGGCGCCAAACTGGTGATCGTCAATCGCGATCCAACGGATATGGATGATCTCGCCGATCTGGTGCTGAACACGGAACTGGGGCCGGCATTATCCGCGGCCGCGGGACTGAATTAGGCTTTGATACTCCGACATGGCCTGCGGCGTATCCAGATCCAGCAGCACAGCGGCATCTTCCATCGGAACTTCGCAGACCAGATCGCCATGTTCACCGATCAGGTGTTTTGCGCCCGCGTCGCCGGCAACTGACATCATTTCCGCAAAGAACTGCGCCCCGAACAGAACCGGATTACCACGTTTGCCCTGATAGGTGGGAACACAGATCGCGCGGCCCTCGACGGGATCAAATGCGGAAACAAGTTTCCGCAAATGGGCCGCGCGTATGTCCGGCATATCGCCAAGGCAAACCAGCACGCCCTCCACATCCCCCGGCAGCGCCCTTAAACCCGTGCGCAGGGAACTGCTCAGACCCTGCGCGTAATCCGGGTTATGGGTAAACGCGACATTGCTGTCCTGCAACGCCGGGCGAATTTCGTCCGCCTCATGACCTGTAACCACAATACAGGGATCAAGACCCGCAGCAGCGATCTGGGCGGCCACACGGGCGATCATGGATTGGCCGTTGATCCTGATCAGCAGCTTGTTTTCCCGCCCCATACGCAATGACCGGCCCGCCGCAAGAATCAGAGCGGCAATTCTCGGGGCCATGCGAACCTGCGGCGCGCGCCCGGCGCGTGGCTGCGGACGGGTCGGAATTTCCTTCAGCAGCCCGCCTGCACCCATGCGCATGATATCCTCGCGCGTAACGGGCACATCAGCCATCAGCCGTTGCAGAACCCAGTCGAATCCGTTCAGTTTTGGCGATCGCGCGCAACTCGGCAGCCCCACCACCGGCACATCGCCCACCCGGCCCAGCAGCAGCAGGTTACCCGGATCAACCGGCATGCCCACATGCAGCACTTCGCCGCCCGCCGCCTCGATCGCCGCCGGGATCACGTCGCGCCGGTCAACAATGGCGGAGGCCCCAAAGACAAACACCGGCGAACATCCCAAACCCGTCAGTTCCCGGATCATGTTTGCAACTTCACCGGCGTCATGCGGGCAGCGCCGCTCAATAACAGGATTGTCCCCCATATGCGCGAGGCGGCCCGTTAGCGCCTGAAGGTTTTTGTCGAGCAGGCTTTTCTTTCCGCCCGGAAGCACCGTGGAAACCAGGCCAACCGTCCGCGGCCGCCACGGCGCAATTTGCACGAGGGGCTTTTTCAGAAGCGCCAAAGCCTGATCAAGTTTTTCCCGAGGCGCGGCAAATGGAATGATTTTGACGGTTGCGGCCATTTGCCCTGTCACTACCGGTTCATACGGCTGCACCGTGGCGATGGTGATGCTTTCATCAATCAGATTGATCTGATCAACACGCGCCCCGTCAATGACGGCTAGACCATCAGATGAGGCGAACAGATTGGCGCGTCCGGTAAAGGCGGCGCCTGTTGTTATATTCCCGCCCGCGCAGGCCTGCGCCAGTGCATTGGCGGCAATATCCTCGCCCACGTCACCCGTTTCCAGTTTCGCGGCGACAACGCTGTTGATCCCGGCCGCCTGCAAATCAGTTAGGTCCTGTGCCGACAACACCCGGCCTTTGTTGAATACCCGCCCGCCGGTGCGCACCGAATGCGCCAAAATCGCGCCCTCGGCCTGCGCCAGAGGAAGATCGCCAAAAATCATGTGACAGCGCCGCCGCGCAGGATCGAGGTCATTTGCGCCAGTATGGATATGGCGATTTCAGCCGGGCTTTTTGCGCCGATGGCCAGCCCGACCGGCCCATGAATACGCCCCAGCGCCGCCTCGTCAAACCCCGCCATGCGCAAACGTTCCAGCCGCGCCGCATGGGTTTTCCGGCTGCCCAGACATCCGATATAAAAACTTTCGCTGTTCAAGGCCGTTTTGAGCGCGGCGTCATCCAGTTTCGGATCATGGGTCAGCGTCACAATGGCCGTTCGCGCATCCGGATGTAATTCCGCGACGCCCGCGTCCGGCCATTCGGTCAGCAGCGCCACGCCGGGAAAGCGTTCGGCAGTGGCGAATGCGCGGCGCGGATCGATGATCGTCACATCATATCCGGCAACCGCCGCCATCTGCGCCAAAGGCTGGGCAATATGCACGGCGCCTGCAATCAACAGGCGCAGGGGCGGGTTGAACACATTGATGAAAACCTCCCCTTGCGCTGTTTCCACCGTCCGGGCCTTGTCTTCGCGCAAGGCAGTGCGGGCCTGTTGCGCAAGCTCTGCTGGCGAATTATCCGTGGGGTAAAGCAACTGCTCCCCGCCCGTCACAAGATTGGTGGCCAGCGCCACAGCGCGTTTGGCGGCGCGATCCCGCAGCAACTGGTCAAGTATGGGCTTTTGCATTAATCCAGACGCTCGACGAACACGTTGATTTTGCCGCCGCAGGCCAGGCCCGCTTCCCAGGCCTGGCTGTTGCTGACTCCGAACGCCAGCAGCTTCGGTTTGCCCGACAGAATAATATCCTGAGCCTCCACCACCACGGCGCCCTCGATGCACCCGCCGGACAC
>JBEBFX010000200.1:0-5402 GCA_040081735.1 Alphaproteobacteria bacterium
CCATTTGATGGACGACGCCGACACCATCGCCAAAAAAATCCGCAAGGCGCGCACCGATCCCGAACCATTACCGCACGGCGTTGACGGTTTGGCGGAGCGTCCCGAGGCCCGCAATCTGGTCGGCATTTATGCGGCGCTGTCGGATTGCCGCGCAGAAGATGTCCTGCGCGACCATGCCGGGGCGGAATTTTCCCGTTTCAAGGGCCGGTTAACCGATTTATGTGTGGAAAAACTGGGTCCCATCGGCGCCGAAATGAAACGCCTGACCGCAGACCCGGCCTATGTCGAGGGCATACTGGCCGATGGCGCCGCCCGCGCCCGCGCCATCGCCGCGCCGGTTTTGGCGGACGTCTATGATGTGGTAGGTTTTATTCGCCCCCGTTAACGATGAGGCCCAGATGCGTTTGATCGAAAGACTAATGGAATGGCTGGCCTCCGTACGGGCGCGATTGCCGGGGCGTATTGCGCGCAATATCGCGATCGCAGCGCTGATCCTGTTGATCCTGTATTACCCGATCGGCATGCTCTGGTGGCACGCCATCAATGATGATCTTGGCTTTGATGTAACGGCGGAAAGCCTGGCGCCCGGGCAAAGCCGGGCGGTGGCGGTGGCGGCCGGGCTGATCGATCGTGAGGTCAATAAAACCGGCTGGGTTGCGAACAATCCTTTTTTTACCCCCAGCGCCCTGCTTGACAACATGCCCGCCTATCAGCAGGGCATTGTTTCCGCGCTGGCGCGGTTTTCCTTCGAACTCGCGGATCAGATCGGCCGCACCCGGGGATCGAGCGAGATTGACGCCGACCTGAAGAATGCGTCCGGCCTGCTGCAATATTCCGGCACTGTGTGGGTATGGGATCCCTCGGTCAGTCTGGCGCCGACGGCCACATCCGAAGAACAATATGAAAAAGCCCGCAAGGCGCTGGAAAACTACAATCGCCGCCTGGCAAATGGCGAGGCGGTGTTCGAGCGGCGGGGCGATAATCTGCTGGCGACCATGGAGCGCATCGCCCTTGATCTGGGGTCAAGCTCCGCTGTGCTGGAACGCCAGGTCGCCGATCATTCCGCAGACTTTCTGGATTTCCAGGCCGATGATCTGTTTTACAACATCAAGGGCCAGACCTATGCCTATTTCATTGTGCTGCGCGCCCTGGGCGGGGATTTCGGGAATGTGCTGCGCGAACGCGAACTGGCGGGCGTTTATGACCAGATGCTGAACAGCCTGCAGGAGGCTGCGGCGCTCGGACCCTGGATAGTCACCAATGGCCGGCCTGATGGGCTATTTCCCAACAGCCACCTGGCGGCCCAGGGTTTTTACCTGCTGCGCGCCCGCACCCAGTTACGCGAAATCAGCGATATTCTGAGGAAATAAAGCGTTTCGATTTGAACGGGCCATGCTTTAGAATAGGATCATGAACGCAACCCTTCTGTCAGAAGCAACTAAATTGAGCGTGGCCGAGCGCATTGATCTCGTCGCTGCGATATGGGACTCCATGGCGGCGGAGATTAATTCCCTGCCGCTGTCCGATGATCACCGGGCTGAATTAGACCGGCGTTTGTCTGAAATTGACACTGATCCAGATGCGGGAAAGACCTGGGTTGAGGTTCGCGGAAAAATAGAGCGTGGTCAGTGATATTCTGAGGAAATAACTTGAAACGCGCGGCGATTCCGCTATGATGGCGCGACAATTTGATGTTTTTTGAGTGGGCCGCGCGCCCACTTTTTCGTTCAGGGCCTATCTCTAGCATGACCCTTACCGGGCAAATGGATCTGATCAGCCGTATTGAAGCGGTGATCGCGCCCACGGCAGAGGCCATGGGGTTCGAGCTGGTGCGTATCCGCTATGGCGGAGGCGCGCGGCCCGTCTTGCAGATCATGGCCGAGCGTGAAAATGGCGAAATGAGCGTTGAGGACTGCGCTCAGCTCAGCCGGACGGTTTCCGCCCTGCTGGATGTGGAAGACCCGATTTCAGATGAATATGTGCTGGAAGTGTCTTCACCGGGGATTGACCGCCCCCTGACGCGGCCCAAGGATTTCGCCCGCTATACAGGACACATCGCCAGGCTGGAGGTGGCGCCTCCGGTAAAGGGGCAGCGCCGCTTTCGCGGGACGCTGGCCGGGCTGACCGGCGCCGGGCAAGATATATTGTGTCTGACGCCGGAAGCTGGCGAAGCAGTGGAAATTCCACTGGCGCAGATTACCAGGGCGCAATTGGTGCTGACAGACGCGCTGATTGCAGAAAGTTTGAAACGCAAACCGCAAACGGGTTTGGCCGGGGATTCTCAAGGAGCGTAAAATGGCTGGTACGGCAGTAAGTGCGAACAGGCTTGAATTGTTGCAGATCGCCGATGCGGTAGCGCGGGAAAAGAGCATCGACCAGGACGTGGTGCTGGGCGCCATGGAAGAGGCGATCCAGAAGGCCGCCAAATCCCGCTACGGCGCAGAGAATGAAATCCGCGTCGAAATTGACCGCAAGACCGGCGACATCCGCCTGCACCGTTTGCTTGAAGTTGTCGAGCAGCCCGAAGTGCTGGCGCGTGAAATTGCCATCGCAGACGCCAGGCGGCGCAATCCGGCCGCAGAAGTCGGCGACTTTATTTCAGAAGAACTGCCGCCGCTGGAATTTGGCCGTATTGCCGCACAAACCGCCAAACAGGTGATTGTACAGAAAGTACGCGACGCCGAACGCCTGCGCCAGTTTGAGGAATATAAAGACCGCATTGGCGAAATCATCAACGGCATCGTCAAGCGGGTTGAATATGGCAATGTGATTGTCGATCTGGGCCGCGCCGAAGCGATCTGCCGCCGCGACGAGCTGTTGCCGCGCGAAAATTTCCGCAACGGCGACCGCATCCGTGCGTTCATCTTCGATGTGCGCAGCGAGGCCAAAGGGCCGCAGATTTTCCTGTCACGCACGCATCCCCGTTTCATGGCCCTGCTGTTCGGACAGGAAGTTCCGGAAATTTATGACGGCATTATCGAGATCAAGGCCGTCGCGCGCGACCCCGGCAGCCGCGCCAAAATCGCCGTGCTGTCGAATGATTCCTCGATTGATCCGGTCGGCGCCTGCGTGGGTATGCGCGGCTCCCGGGTGCAGGCTGTCGTGAATGAATTGCAGGGTGAAAAAATCGACATCATTCAGTGGAACCCGGACAATGCCTCATTCATCGTGAACGCCCTGGCCCCGGCCGAGGTGATGAAGGTCGTACTGGATGAAGATGTGAAACGCATCGAAGTGGTTGTGCCGGACGATCAGCTGAGTCTGGCAATTGGCCGCCGCGGGCAGAATGTGCGGCTGGCGTCACAATTGACCGGGTGGGAAATCGATATTCTTACCAACTCGGAAGAATCCGAACGCCGCCAGAAGGAATTTACCGAACGCACGGAACTGTTCATGAACGGTCTGGACGTGGATGAAGTGGTTGGTCAGCTGCTGGCCACAGAAGGCTTTACCAGCATGGAAGAAGTGGCCTATGTGCCCGTTGAAGAACTGGTGGATATTGAAGGCTTTGACGAGGACATGGCGGAAGAGCTGCAAAATCGCGCCCGCGAATTCCTGGATGTGGAGCAGACCAGGGCCGAGGCCGAACGGCGCGATCTTGGCGTATCCGACGAAATTGCCGGACTGGAAGGCGTGACGGCGGCCATGCTTGTGACCCTGGGCAAAGCCGGGATCAAAAGCCGGGACGATCTGGCGGACCTGTCCTGTGATGAACTGATTGGATATGTAGAAACCATTGAGGGTGTCAAAAAGCGTACGCCCGGGCTGCTGGAAGGCTTTGATCTGTCCGAGGATGATGCAAACGCGATTATCATGTCCGCCCGCGCGCACTGGTTTGCCGATGAAGACGCTGTCAAAGCAGGGGATTAATCACGCGGCCGATGAAACCGGCCCTTTGCGGCGCTGTATTGCGACCGGGGAAAGCCTGCCCCCGGAACGGCTGATCCGGTTCGCCGTGTCTCCGGATGGGGTTCTGGTTCCAGATGTAGCGGCGGAATTGCCGGGCCGGGGAATATGGGTGACGGCCCATGCGGACGCGCTGGCCAAAGTCATTGCGGGCAAAGGATTTACACGGGCGGCCAGAAGGCAAATTGCGGTTCCGCCGGATTTGACCGATATGGTGGCTGCCCTGTTGCTGCGCCGGACGATGCAAATGCTGGGCTTTGCCCGTAAAGCCGGAGACGCGATTTGCGGGCGCGAAAAGGTTGAAGCCCAGGCCCGGTCCGGTAAAATTGGGGTGCTGATTGCGGCCAGCGACGGGGCGGAAGACGGCAAGTCCAGGCTGCAACGGCTGGCGCAGGCCGTATCACCCGATATCATTTGTGTCGGCTGGCTCAGCGCCGCTGAATTGAGTTTGGCATTTGGCCGCGATAATGTGATACATGCAGCCATCACCCAGGGGCGTTTGTCGGACCGGTTCAGGGCCGAAGCAGTGCGTTTACGGGGGTTTCGTGGATAATTGGGCTGAATCATGCCGTTGGCCATATTTTCTTGACGGGCATATGTGAAGACGGCGGGCATTCTGTCCGCGCTTATTATTTGGGCAATTCGCCGCTGGATGGAGCCTGAGGCTTCAAACCGTGTCTGATGGTCCCGGAGTTTGACGATTGCAGGCGCTGCGCCTGAACTGAATAGGGCGCGGGAACAAAGTAAAGGGTTGTAATGAGCGAGTCGAAAGATTCTGGCGACAGCGATTTTGGCGCAGGCGCCAAGCGGACACTGAGCCTGAAGAAAACAGTGGGCGCCGGACAGGTGCGCCAGAGCTTTTCCCATGGCCGGACCAAAGCGGTAGTGGTTGAGCATAAGCGCAAGCGGACACTTAATCTCAAAGGTGATGACGAGCCCGCCGAAGAAACAAGACAAGAGACCGTAACGCCCGCTGCCGGCGAAACTGCCGCCGCACCGGCGCAGGCTGCGCCCATGCCAGCGCCGGCCGTAACTTCCGCCCCCGCCCCAGGCGTCATTGCGCCGGTTGCGTCTGAGCGGCCCCAGCCAGTGGCGGTCAAATCTGCCCCGGGGAAGATTGAACGCCGCCCGATGCCGATGGGCAAGGGCCGTCAGGTGCTTCGCACCCTGACCGAAGACGAGCGTATAGCACGCGAACGCGCCCTCGCGGAATCCCGGATACAGGATGCCCTGGATGCTGCCGCCGAAGCTGAACGCCAGCAGGCAGAGGCAATACGGGCCGCAGCAGAGGCCGCTCTTGCCCCCCCGCCGCAGATTGCCGAAGCCCAGGTGGAAATTCCGGTTATCGAAGCGCCGGTAAAAATCACCCCGCCAGCGGAAGATGCTGTCAAACCCGATACCACCCGCAAAAAAGACGAACTCAAACCCGCCGCCGCACCCGAAGATGATGAGGAGGAAGAGGACGCCAAAGGGGCCCGGACAAAACGCAAACTCGC
>JBEBFX010000201.1:0-5382 GCA_040081735.1 Alphaproteobacteria bacterium
GGAGCGCGCCCAGCGTTTCCGCATGACGCGGTTTGATATGCACAAGCCGGTGATTGCGCAGGTGCATGGCTATTGCCTGGCGGGCGGCACGGATATCGCGCTGCTGTGCGATATGGTGATTGCAGCGGACGATGCGACCTTCGCCTTTCCGCCCGCGCGCGATCTGGGTTCGCTGCCCAATCAGATGTGGCTGTACAATACCGGGCCGCAATGGGCCAAGCGGCTGCTGCTGACCGGCGACAGCGTGACCGGAACCGAGGCCGCCTCGATCGGTCTGGTGCTGAAAGCGGTGCCGCGTGAATTTCTGGAGGCCGAGGTTGAGGGCCTGCTGGACCGCATGGCGCTCATCGATACCGGCCTGCTGGCCGCCAACAAGCGGATCGTCAATCTGGGGCTGGAGCTGATGGGGGCGCGCACCCTGCAGCGCCTTGCCTGTGAAAACGACGCGCGCGGCCATCTGGCGCCCGCTGCGGATAATTACCGCCGCTCTGTGAAGGAAAATGGCCTGAAGGAAACCCTGCGCGCCCGCGACGGCAAATTTGGCGATGGCCGCGCCCGGGTGCACGGACCGGAAATCCGCGATTCTGCGGGCCGCCTGAAGGGGTAAACAGACCGATTAACTGTCAGGCGGGCTGCATGAAAACCGGACCCTTGCGCCATTTTCAGGTCTGATGCTGCCCGCTGGCGCGTGATTATTAAACGCGCTATGATGGCGTATTAATTTGATCAGGTATCCCGAATGAATATTGAAACCGAAGCCTTGGGCGCCGCCGTTATTCTTAAACCGCTTGGGCGGATCGATCAAAACACTGCGCCGGCATTTCAGGTTAGTCTGCTGGCGGCGTTGGATGGCGGGACAGGCGCCGCCGTGGCGCTGGATATGTCCGGCGTGGATTTTCTCTCCAGTATTGGTTTGCGCGCCCTGATGATTGCGCACAAGCGCTGTCAGGCAAACGGCGCCAGGCTGGTGCTGTTCGCCCTGACCCCGATTGTGCGCGAGGTGTTTTCCATCAGCCGGTTCGATTCTGTTCTGCGCTGTTTCGATGCGAGAGACCCCGCACTCGCTTACCTTTCTGCATAGGAGACATACGTGCGCGTCAAGATATGGGGCTGCCGCGGATCATTGCCCGTTGCAATGTCGACGTCGCGGGTGCGGGACAAATTGCAGGTGGCCCTGAAAGCCGCCGCCGGCCGCAAATTTTCCACAGACGCGGAAGTTGAGAAGTTTATTTCTGGCGAGCTGCCCTGGGCCGCAAGCCATACTTTCGGCGGCAACACGTCCTGTGTGCAGATTGACACCGGCGGCCCGGAATATATCATTTGCGATCTGGGCAGCGGCATGCGTGAGTTTGGCGCTTCAATGATGGCCGCCCATGGCCCCGCCAAGCCGCAAATCTATAATATTTTCATGTCGCATCTGCACTGGGACCATATTATGGGCTTCCCGTTCTTTCCGCCGGCCTATATTCCCGGCAACCGGATTCGCATTCATTCCTGCCACCCGGACCCGCGCGCCGCGTTTTTGCGGCAGCAATCGGCGCCGTGTTTTCCCGTGCATCTGGACATGCTGAGCGCGGAGATTGAATTCATCCCCCTCCAGCCGGGAAAACCCGTTACCGTGGCCGGGGCGCAGGTTCATGCATTACTGCAAAATCATGAGGGCGACAGCTACGGCTACCGTTTTGAGAAAGACGGCAAATCCGTTGTTTACAGCACCGATTCCGAACACAAGCCGGAAGACTTTGAGGGCAGCGCCCGCTTTGTCGAATTCTTCCGGAACGCCGAACTGGTTATTTTCGACGCGCAATATTCCCTGGCCGATACGGTGTCCCTGAAAGAAGACTGGGGTCATTCGTCGAATATTTCCGCCGTTGAATTATGCCATCAGGGCCATGCAAGGCATCTGCTGCTGTACCATCACGAGCCCGCCTATGACGATAATATGCTGCACCGTATCTGGCAGGAAACCATCCGCTACGAAGTGCTGATGCGTGACGGCGGCGCGGCGCCGCTGGATGTCAGTTCCGCCTATGATGGACTGGAGATACATCTCTGAGCCTGTCCCCCGTTTTACAGCTTCTGCTTCGGCTGCGCCGCCAGGGGCGGGCTTTTGGATTTGCCATGACGGCGTTGCTGGCCGCGCTCAGTTACGCCGCTTCGACGGGTGATGCGGGGCCAAGTTCCACCCTCCGGCATATTCTCTTCGACAGCTATCAGCAGATTTTGCCGCGCGCCCGTATATCCGCGCCGGTCACCATTGTCGCCATCGACGAAGCAAGCCTTGCCGCCATTGGCCAATGGCCGTGGCCGAGGGACAAAATCGCGGAGCTGCTGCGCGCCATAAACCGCCATGGGCCTGCGGCGATCGGCGTTGATATTCTGTTCGTGGAACCGGACCGGCTTTCACCCAACATGATTGCCAGCGGGGCAAATGACGCCCCGCCCGCCGTGCGTGACTGGCTGGCCCGGCGCCCGTCCAATGACACGCTGCTGGCTGCGGCGCTGACCGGCATGCCCGTGGCGCTGGGCATTGCGGGTCTGGAATCAGCCACCGGTGCGGGGCCGCTTACCGCCGTCATTCAGGAAGGCCCGTCACCATTATCACACCTTCGGCCCTATGCCGGGTTGATGCGCAGCCTGCCGGAAATCGATGCGTCCGCCATGGGCCACGGCCTGTTGAGCGCCGATCCGGATCCGGACGGAATCGTGCGCCGCACACCCCTTGCCGCCCGTACCGGCGGCGTCATCATCCCGTCGCTGGAACTTGAAATGCTGCGCCTTGCGGTTGGCGCAAACTGGATCACGCTGAATGGCGGGGCAGAGGGCGCCCAAAGCGCCACAGTCGGCGATCTGACCATACCCGTACAGCCAAACGGGATGTTGTGGGTGCATTATGGACATCATGATCCGTCGCGATTTGTTTCTGCATCGGCCGTGCTGGATGGAAGCGCCGATCCGGAAATGCTAAAAAGCAAGCTGGTGCTGGTGGGTGTGACCGGGCTCGGGCTGATTGATCAGCCGGCAACGCCGCTGGTTTCGCGCATGGCCGGGGTGGAAATTCGCGCCCAGATACTCGAAGCCATTTTCGATAATGATCTGTTGCGCAGGCCCGCCTGGACGGGCTGGGCGGAAGCTGGACTAACATTTTTGTTTTGCGGATTTCTGAGCCTCACCATTCCTGTTGTTCGTCCGCGCTGGACACCTGTTATCTGGCTCGCTGGCGGCGCCATGCTGGCGGCGGCAGGCTTCAGCGCCTTTGCGTTACAGGGCTGGCTGATCGATATTGCCTTGCCATGGCTTTCCGGCGCCGTACTGTTCCTGCTGCTGCTGGCGGCCACCCTGGCCGAGGCCGATCAGCAACGCCGCATTTACAAGCGCGATCTGGAAGTGCAACGGGAAAAAGAAGCAAAATTTGCGGGCGAACTGGAAGCGGCGCGGCGCATCCAGATGGGCATTCTGCCCGACGCGCGCCTGATCCGCGATCCCCGGGGCCGCATTGATATTGCAGCCTTTCTGGAGCCGGCGCGTGAGGTTGGGGGTGATCTGTACGATCTGTTCCTGATCGATGAAGGGCAACGTCTGTTTTTAATGATCGGCGATGTGGCCGGCAAGGGCATCCCCGCAAGCCTGTTCATGGCGCTGGGCAAATCGCTCTACAAAAGCGCCCTGTTGCGCAGCAGCGATAATATCGCAGCCGTGATGACCCAGGCGAACGCCGAGATTGCCCGTGATAATTCCGAACAGATGTTCATCACCGCCTTTGCCGGCATCCTGGATATGGAAAGCGGAGTGCTGCACGCCTGCAATGCCGGTCATGACGCGCCCCTGATCAAGGCGCCCGGCGAATTGACCACATCCTGGCACGGGGCGGGCGGGCCGCCAATGTGCGTGCTGGACGATTTTGAGTTTCCCGGCGACGCCCTGCAACTGTCGCCCGGCACTGCCGTAATCCTGTTCACGGACGGCGTCACCGAGGCGATGGACCCTGATGGGCGTCTGTACGGTCATGAGCGCCTGACCGCCCTGCTGGATGGCCTGCCCGAGGGCATGGCCGCCAACGCCATTATCGAGACCATTCACGCTGACGTAAAAGACCATGCGAATGGCGCCGAAGCATCTGACGATATTACGCTTCTTGTCATGGTGTGGCGCGGTTAGAGGCGTCGGACCCCCTAACCAGTTAGCATCAAATTATCCACACAATCTATGGCGTTATTGTTGCCGTAGTATTGCCGCCCCCTGTAAAAAATGTTAATGTAAAGATAATGCCCAAAAATAGGGCATAAAAATAGGGCATATGGGGTTGTTATAAATAATCTTATATTCGGGAGTTAATCCATGCATAAATTCACCAAATGGGTCATGGGGGTAGCCTCACTGGCCGCAATAACAGGGGCTATGCCCGCGAGTGCTGCGCTGGTCACGGATCCAAACGACGCCCGCAACTGGCAAGGCGCCACTGTCAGCACATTCGCAGGACTTTATGGTTTGACCAATCAGCAGGTGGTCGATAATGAGCTTCTGGACGATAATATTATCGACACCACCGGATGGATTTCCGGAACTCTGGTTGCTAATGCTGGCGGCGGCGGCTGTCTTGGGACGTCCACAGACCTCACAGGAACCAGCGACTACGGTTATTTCTGCGGTGGCGGGGCCGTTTCCATCTATGCCAACGCCGTCGATAATCTCTGGTTCCAGACAGATGGCATAGTAGGCCAAACGGTTTTCGATCTGGGCTTTAACGCCAACAAGGCTGCCATTTTCAACACCATCGATCACGGCCCGTTGCCAGAGGAGGCTATTGAATCGACGGTCTATCTTTCAGATTCCGTCGCCGGATTTGCCGGAATCTTGGGAACTGACTATATCCTGGCCGTGGTGGAGCGCGTTTTTCTTGAGGGTTTTCATCCCAATATCGGCGTCCTCGCGGATACGACTGATGGCATCTTATGGGATGGCTTTTCCTATATTGTCGGAACAGGCACCAGCGCTACTTTCCGCTACGCCTCGATCACCCATGGCGGTCCTGGCTCCCTGATCCAGGACGGGGATAATGAGATCAACGGCATCATGGGGCTGCGGGCGGATAATACCGGCTGCACCATTGGCGTTGATTGCGATAATCCGGGCACAGATGTCCCCGAACCCATCACTCTGAGCCTGCTTGGCGCAGGGCTGTTTGGCATCGGCGCACTGCGCCGTCGCCGGGCATAAACAGCAGGCGTCATTCCGGCACGCCAATAATTTTGGGGGTGAAGAATCTCAAGGCGCGAGATCCTTCGCTCTCGCCGCGCAAGCGCTGGCGCAGCGGGTTGCTCAGGATGACAAAGCAATGCAAAACGGCGGCCCCCAGGATTTTGGCGGGCCGCCGTTTTTGGT
>JBEBFX010000202.1:0-5344 GCA_040081735.1 Alphaproteobacteria bacterium
GACAGTTCCGACGGCCAGCGCTCGGCGGCGTGGGCCAAACCAACCATTTTAATATATTTGTTGATATGTTCGATGCGCCGTTGTTTCGGCCAGCTGCTGAACACCGTATCGACCGCCAGCGCGATATTTCCGTAAACGGTCAACCACGGCATCAGCGAGTAATTTTGAAACACCACGCCGCGTTCGGGGCCGGGCCGGGTTACCTTCTCCCCCTTCCAGAGAATTTCTCCGCTGTCAGGCGTGATCAATCCGGCAATGGCGGAAATAAGCGTTGTCTTGCCGCTCCCGGAAAACCCGACGATGGCGACGAATTCCCCTTCCTCCACTTTCAGATTGACGCCGCCGAGCACGCCGCTGCGCGCGGCGCCCTTGCCATATGATTTGCGCAGATGGGCTATTTCAAGAACCGGCATGATGCGTCCCTACCTTTTGTCGCTGAATGTGACCATGCCCTGAAACGCGCCCATCATGCGGTCGAGCAGAAATCCGATAACGCCAATCGTCAGCACCGCGACCATGATGCGCCCCAGCGAATGCGAACTGCCGTTCTGGAATTCATCCCAGACGAATTTCCCGAGGCCTGGATTTTGCGCCAGCATTTCTGCGGCGATCAACACCATCCAGCCGACGCCCAGCGACAGCCGCATCCCCGTGAATATAAACGGCAGCGCCGACGGCAGCACCAGCCGCACAAGCTGCGTATGCCATTTCAGGCGCAGAACCCTGCCGACATTGAGCAGGTCCTTATCAATGGACGCCACACCCACGCTGGTATTGATCAGTGTCGGCCATAACGAACACAGCGTGACAGTGATGGCCGAGGTCACGAACGATTTCTGAAACATCGGGTCTTCACTTACATACAGCGCGCTGACCAGCATGGTGACAATCGGCAGCCACGCAAGCGGCGATACGGGACGGAAAATCTGGATCATCGGATTTAGCGCCGCATTCGCAGTGGCGCTAAGACCGCAAATAATGCCCAGCGGAACAGCGACAATCGTCGCCAGAAAAAAGCCCATGAAAACGGTTTTCAGACTGGTGAATATCTGATCGACATAGGTCGGCTTGCCGGTATATTCGCGCCAGACAAGTGTGGCGTCCGGATCGGCGGCAAGCAGTTTGGCGTTGCGTTCCTGCTGGCGCACGGTGAATGCGTCTTTCTGTTCACCCTGCACCAGATGATCCGCCCACAGACCCTGCGCCTCCTCGTACACCTGCACCGGTCCCGGCAACGTGCCGAGGCTGGTGATGATGTTGGAGGAGAGCTGCGCCCAGAGCAGCAGAAATACGGAGATGGACAAGAATGGAATGCCGAAGTTTCGCCATACCTGCGCAGCCCATTGCGCCGGATTTTTTTCAGATACTGCTTTCATAATCCATGAATGGTTCACGAACGCCCTGTCCCGCAATTTGATTTTCCCGGCCATAGTTTCCACCGACATAAATTTTCCTTTTAATAACCACCCCAGAATTACTGTCATCCTGAGCGGAGCGGGGGATCCCCCGGCAATGTTAGGCGCGGGAGATCCTTCAGCCGTTTCACGCCTTCAGGATGACAAAAACAGACGCATCCCCTACCCGGTTACATCTGCGCCCTGAACGGTTTGCGCGCCCTTGAGACCAACGGGAAATTTCTTCAGATAATCATTCGGCTTGCGGCCGTCATAGGTGACGCCATCGATGAATTCACTTTGCGGCGCGCGGTAGCCATCGCTATCCCATGGAAAATCCGCTTCCTTCGCCAGCCCGTCATCAACCAGCGAACGCGCCGCCTTCAGATAAATATCGGGCCGGTAGACCTTTTTGGCTGTTTCGGCAAACCAGGAATCGTCTTTCGCCTCGTTGATCTGCCCCCAGCGGCGCATCTGGCTCAAATACCAGACCGCGTCGCTGTAATAGGGATAGGTGGCGTAGAGCCGGAAGAAGATATTGAAATCCTTTGCTTCCCGCTTGTCGCCTTTCTCATATTCAAATGTGCCGGTCATGCTGTTGGCCAGCACGCCCTCATCGGCGCCGACATAATCGCTGCGGGATAAAATCTTCACCGCCTCGGCCCGGTTCGCGCCATTATTTTCATCAAGCCACATACCGGCGCGGATCAGCGCGCGCAGCACTGCCTGATGGGTGTTGGGATTGTCTTCGGCCCATTGCGCCGTAACGCCAAATACTTTTTCCGGATTGTTTTTCCAGATTTCATCGTCGGTAATGACCGGGATGCCGATGCCCTTGGCCACGGCTTGCTGGTTCCACGGTTCACCCACGCTGTAACCATTTATAGTGCCCGCCTCAAGGGTTGCAGGCATCTGCGGCGGCGGCGTTACCGACAGCAAAACATCGGCCTGTATCTGCCCCGTTATATCGGACGTGGAATAATATCCCGGATGAATACCGCCCGCAGCCAGCCAGTAACGCAGTTCGTAATTATGCGTCGAAACCGGAAACACCATGGCCATCCTGAAGGGCTTGCCCTCGGCCCTGAATTTCTCGATCACCGGCTTCAGATATTCCGCCCTGATCGGATGCGCGGGCTTGCCGTCCTGCATTGGCAGGTTTGGCTTCATCATCGCCCACACTTCGTTCGACACCGTTGTGCCGTTGCCATTCAAATCCATGCTGAAAGCCGTTACAATATCGGCTTTGGTGCCAAAACCGATGGCCGCGCCCAGCGGCTGTCCCGCCAGCATGTGCGCGCCGTCCAGTTCACCGGTTATCACCCGGTCCAGCAGAACCTTCCAGTTGGCCTGCGGTTCCAGCGTGATATAAAGCCCTTCATCCTCGAAATAGCCTTTTTCATAGGCGATCGCGAGGGGGGCCATGTCGGTCAACTTGATGAAGCCAAGTTTGAGTTCGGGCTTTTCCAACGCCAGCTTTTCAGCCAATCCGGGGCTGATGGCAAACAATGTCAGCACCATACCTGCGGCGATAATTTTTAACTTACGCATATAATCACTCCTGTCTAGACTGCTAAATCAGCCGGATAACAGGGTGCAGTGCAACATGCGTGCCAAAAAAAGGGCCGGATTTTCTGTCTTGACTGGTTGTGGAAGCCGTTAAATTAGGCAGTGCATACCCCCATGCGAGGCATTTATACTGCGCACAGACAAGGAGGAGCCTGAATGGAACCTATCGAATATATGCGCATGACCCGGGAGCTTTATGAAAGTCTTGGTCATCAACCCTATGGCTGGCTGCATGCAGAGACGCCGCCGCCGTTTACCCGGCTGAACAAACCCCTGTCACAATGCCGCATCGGCATGGTGTCAACCTCCGGCGCCTATGTGGTAGGGCAACAGGCGTATCATTACAGGGACGACACCTCGATCCGGGTAATCCCCAAAGGCACGCCAACGGACAGGATTCACTTCTCGCACATCACCGAAAATTATCTGCCCGATCCGCGCCGCGACCCTAATTGCGTATTTCCGGTTGATGCGCTGCGTACACTGGAAGCAGAAGGTGTTGTTGGTGAGGTGGCCGGGGATTTGTTTTCCTGCATGGGCGGGATATATTCCCAGCGCCGGGTGAAAGAAGAACTCATCCCCATGCTGGCGGACGCTTTCGCCGGTCAGAATGTCGATGCGGTGCTTCTGGTTCCCATGTGACCTGTGTGTCATCAGACCGTGAGTCTGATCGCACGTCATCTGGAAGACCGGGGCATCCCCACCATGTGCATGGCCAGCGCGCTGGATATCATTAAGGCCGGGCGGCCCCCGCGCATCACCTTTGTGGATTATCCGCTGGGGCATACGGTGGGTAAACCCTTCGACCAGGCGGGACAGCTGGATATTGTGCGGCGCGGTCTTGCCGGGCTGGTTTCAATGACCCATGCGGAACAGGTGGAAATGCTTTCCCGCTCCTGGGATGAAACTGGCGTCTGGAAGGCCGAGGAGTGGCGCAAGGGCGGCGCGGGAGGCAAGGATGAACGCAGGCCCCGTGACGGGACCCCGCAATACCAGACCGCAGAGGACCGCATCCTGGCGGAGGGCCGCTGAGCGCATTGCCAACGCTGCTGCTGAGGACGTAATCTGTTTAGCAGCAGCGGTGATCAATAATAATAATAATCAGGGATATTCAGAATGAGCAGCGAACAAACAGGCGCACTGGCGGGCATCCGGGTTATCGATATAACCACCGTCCGCGGCGAGATGACCGGCAGGGCGCTGGCCGATATGGGCGCTGAAGTGCTCAAAATCGAACCGCCAGAAGGCGCGCCTGCGCGATTTGAGCCGCCGTTCATCAAGGGCAGCGAGGGTGATCCGGAAGGCTCGCTGTATTGGGCCGCGCTGGGGCGCGGCAAGCGCAGCATCATCGTTGATCTGACCAGACCAGCAGAATGCGATCAGTTGAAAACGCTGATCGCCGGGGCAGACGTGCTGATCGAATCATTTGAGCCTGGTTATCTGAAATCCCCCGGGCTGGATTACGCCGCCATGAAGGCGCTAAATCCTGCCCTGATCTATGTCTCCATCACGCCGTTTGGCCAGACCGGACCCTTTGCCATGGACCCGGCCACATCCCTGACCGTTGAGGCGGCATGCGGTTTGATCAATATGCAGGGTGATACCGACAGGCCGCCTCTGCCGGTTGGTTTTGCCCAGGCGCCGTTTCATACCGGAATGGTCGCCGCCGCAGACACCGTGATAGCGCTCAATGAACGGCTGCATTCCGGTCTGGGGCAGCACCTGGACGTATCGATGCAGACCGCCATGATGCTGACGCTTATGAATGCTTCCTTCTTTCCGCCGGCGGAAGGCCGGGACATTCCCGGGTATGGCATGGAGCGTAACCTGCCGCGGCCGCAACTGACGCCGGGTCTTGACGTCCCCACGCTGCTGAAGGTGGCGGACGGCTACGTGACCAATCTGATGGCCACCTTTGGCCCCACCATTCGCACACTGGGCGAAGCCGTAAACTGGCGCATCGAGGTTGAGGGGCCACTGCCCGCGCCGCTGCCGGATATTAACTGGAACGACTGGCCGCAGGAACGCAAGGATGGCCGCATCACCATGGAGCAGGTGAATGAGGGTGCGCAGATTGCGCTCAACTTCCTCAGGGAACGCACAAAACAGGAAATTTTCGATCGCGCCCTGAAACACAGCATGCTGAACGCGCCGGTTAATACCACGGCTGACCTGCTTGAGGATCCGCAACTGGCGTCCCGCGATTTCTGGGTGGAAATTAACGGCCGGACGCACCCCAGATCCCCCATTCGCCTGACCCGCTCGAAAACTTTTATTGACCGTCCCGCCCCCCGGCTGGGAGAGGCGCAGCAACTATTGACGGCGCCTGCACGTGTCATGGCCGCGCCGAAGGCGCCGGCCAGCCCGCGCGGCAAACCGTT
>JBEBFX010000043.1:0-18963 GCA_040081735.1 Alphaproteobacteria bacterium
GGCCGCATTAATCAGCCAGCGGATGGCCCGCGCCTGACGCCGCTCATTGCGCACTTCGACTGGCACCTGATAGGTCGCACCGCCAACACGGCGCGAACGAACTTCAACATTTGGCTTGATGTTTTCAAGCGCGTCACGAAACACGTCAACCGGACTGCGGCCGATCTTGCGTTCGACGATTTCAAACGCGCCGTAGGTAATGCTTTCCGCCGTCGACTTCTTTCCCTGATACATCAACGAGTTCATAAACTTCGTGAGCACGATATCGCCAAATTTGGCGTCGGGAAGGACTTCTCGTTTTTCTGCGCGATGGCGACGTGACATATCTGTTATCGATCTCTCTGATACTATTTCGGCCGCTTGGCGCCGTATTTGGAACGGCGCTGACGCCGGTTCTTGACGCCCTGGGTGTCGAGGACACCCCGAATGATATGGTAGCGCACGCCCGGCAGATCCTTTACGCGGCCGCCACGGAGCATAACCACCGAATGCTCCTGCAAGTTATGGCCTTCGCCCGGAATGTAGCTGGTGACTTCAAAACTATTGGTCAGACGCACGCGGGCAACCTTGCGAAGCGCCGAGTTCGGCTTCTTCGGCGTTGTCGTATAAACGCGCGTGCAAACGCCGCGTTTTTGCGGGCACGCCTCCAGCGCCGGAACCTTGTTGCGTTTAACCGGGGCCTTGCGGGGGTGGCGAACCAATTGGTTTATTGTCGGCATTAAGTCAGTCCCAGAACTCGCCGTCATTACGGCTGCAATAAATCATAAACAGGACAGAAAACGGCAGGCTGCCGTCCCTATCCCGGGATACATGCAGAGGATCAGGTCATAAAACCCGGTCATGCGCCAATACTAGTCAATTTCGCTTCCGGACAGTGTTTAGGCTTCGAAGATTCGAAAACTACGACCATGTCCTGAAAGAGCGCGGACAATATCCGCGCCTTTATGTTTCGTCAACCTAAAACAGGCGATTTTCTTACATTTCGCCTGATAATATCTGATCCGCCACTGGCGCGCCTATTCACCTGCCGCCGGGGCTTTGGCAAACACTGCCTCGGCATCTGCGCGAACCTGATCCCCGGCGCTGGTGATGGCGCTTTTGACCACTTTCTGCTCGCTGAGAATTTCCTGATCGCGCTTGATGGCAATGGCCTTCATCTCATTAATCAGGGCGCCGGTGCCCGCCGGGATTAGCCGGCCGACAATGACGTTTTCCTTAAGTCCAGCCAGATAATCGACTTTTCCGGCCACGGCGGCCTCGGTCAGCACGCGGGTCGTTTCCTGGAAGGAAGCGGCCGAGATAAACGAACGGGTTTGCAGCGACGCCTTGGTGATGCCAAGCAGAACAGGCACCCCTTCAGCGGGCTTGCGCCCCTCGGCAATAACCTTTTCGTTGATTTCATCCAACTCCAGCCGGTCGATCTGTTCGCCTTTCAACAGGGTGGTCTCGCCCGGATTGGTGATTTCGGCTTTTTGCAGCATCTGGCGCACGATGACTTCGATATGCTTGTCGTTGATGGTCACGCCCTGCAGCCGGTAAACCTCCTGGATTTCCTGCACCAGATAGTTGGCCAGTTCCTCAACCCCCAGGATAGCCAGTATATCGTGCGGGGCCGGATTGCCGTCCAGCAGGAATTCACCCTTGCGGATGAAATCGCCTTCCTGCACGGCGACATGCTTGCCTTTCGGAATCAGATATTCGCTGAACACCGCAGGGTCATCGGCCGCCTCAATGATGATGCGCCGCTTGTTCTTGTAATCACGGCCAAATTTGACGATGCCGTCCATTTCAGCCAGCACTGCGTGATCCTTGGGCCGCCGGGCTTCGAACAGTTCCGCCACTCGCGGCAGACCGCCGGTGATGTCCCGCGTCTTGGCGCTTTCGCGCGGAATACGCGCCAGCACGTCGCCGGCAGCCACCTGATCACCATCCTCAACCGACAGAATCGCATCCACCGACAGGAGATAACGCACGTCAAGATCGCCTGTGCCCAGCTTAACCGGGGCGCCCTTTGCATCGACAAGGGCAATGCCAGGCTTCAGGTCGCCGCCCTTGGGCGCGGAACGCCAATCAACCACGATCTTGTTGGTGATGCCCGTCTGATCATCGACCAGATCGCGCACCGAAACGCCGTCAACCAGATCGACGAATTTAACAGTGCCGGATTTTTCAGTAATAATTGGCAAGGTATAGGGATCCCATTCACACAGGCGCAATCCCTTGGTTACCCTGCCGCCTTCCTTGATCAGCAGACGGGTGCCATAGGGCACCTTGTGCGTTGCCCGCTGACGCCCGTTGTCATCGACAACCGCCAGAATACAGTTACGGCTCAACACGACCTGCCGGCCATTGCGGTCGGCGACAAGGTTCTTGTTCTCGATCTGCAGCTCGCCCTCGTGGGTTGCCTCGATAAAGGACTGTTCCGCTACCTGCGCGGTGCCGCCAATATGGAAGGTGCGCATGGTCAGCTGCGTTCCAGGCTCGCCGATGGATTGCGCCGCTATGACGCCCACGGCTTCACCGATATTTACCGGCGTCCCGCGCGCCAGATCGCGGCCGTAACACCTGGCGCAAACGCCGACCTTGGAATCGCAGGTCAGAACAGAACGGATGCGCACGGTTTGAATGTCCGCAGCCTCGACGACTTCGACATCGGCTTCACTGATTTCGCGGCCCGCCCGGACCAGCACGGCGTCGCTGACCGGATGGATCACATCATCGCATAATGTGCGGCCCAGGATACGGTCTCCCAGACGCTGCAACACTTCACCGCCTTCGACAACTGCCGACACATTCAGGCCGCGCTTTGTGCCGCAATCCTGCTCCTTGATAATGCAGTCCTGCGCCACATCAACCAGACGCCGCGTCAGATAGCCCGAGTTGGCGGTCTTAAGCGCCGTATCCGCCAGGCCCTTGCGGGCGCCGTGCGTCGAATTGAAATATTCGAGCACCGTCAGGCCTTCCTTGAAGTTTGAAATAATCGGCGTTTCGATGATTTCGCCGGATGGTTTCGCCATCAGGCCGCGCATGCCCGCCAGCTGCTTCATCTGGGCAGCCGATCCCCGCGCGCCGGAATGCGCCATCATATAGATTGAATTCAGCGGCTTAGCCTTCCCGTTCGCATCAACGCCGGCATTCGAGATTTCAGCCATCATTTCATCGGCTACACGGTCCGTGCATTTCGACCAGGCGTCGATGACCTTGTTGTATTTTTCACCCTGGGTGATTAATCCATCCGTGTACTGTTGTTCATACTCTTTCGCCAGGGCGCGGGTGTCGTCGACCATTTTGGTCTTGGCCTTCGGCACCACCATGTCATCCTTGCCAAACGATATGCCGGCCTTGAAGGCGTGACGAAAGCCAAGCGCCATTATGCGGTCACAGAAAATGACCGTCTCTTTCTGTCCCGCATGACGATAGACCACATCAATGACGGCGCTGATATCGCGCTTGGTCAACAACCGGTTGACGAGACTGAACGGCACCTGGGGATGACGCGGCAGCAGATCGCCCAGCATCATGCGCCCGGGCGTGGTATCCACGCGTTCGGTAAATTCCTTGCCTTCCGCATTGACACTGATGCGGCGCGCCTTGACCGGCGTATGCAGCGTTACCGCCTTGCTGGCCAGGGCGTGTTCGATCTCTCCCAGATTGGAGAATATCATCCCCTCGCCCGTTGCGCCCGGATGCTCGATCGTCATGAAGTAAAGGCCAAGCACGATATCCTGGCTCGGCACGATAATCGGCTTGCCGTCCGACGGGCGAAGAATATTGTTGGTCGACATCATCAGAACGCGCGCTTCAAGCTGCGCCTCAAGGCTCAATGGCACGTGGACGGCCATCTGATCGCCGTCAAAGTCAGCGTTGAATGCGGCGCAGACCAGCGGGTGCAGTTGAATGGCCTTGCCTTCGATCAGCACCGGCTCAAACGCCTGAATACCCAGACGGTGCAATGTGGGCGCCCGGTTCAGCATGATCGGATGTTCGCGAATAACCTGATCGAGAACGTCCCAGACTTCGGGACGCTCTTTTTCCACCAGCTTCTTCGCCTGTTTGACCGTGCTGGAAAGACCGCGTGCCTCCAGCTGCGAATAGATAAACGGTTTGAACAGCTCAAGCGCCATTTTCTTTGGCAGCCCGCACTGATGCAGCTTCAGTTCCGGACCGACCACAATCACCGAGCGGCCTGAATAATCCACGCGCTTGCCCAGCAGGTTCTGGCGGAAGCGGCCCTGCTTGCCCTTCAGCATATCCGCCAGCGATTTCAGCGGCCGTTTATTGGCGCCCGTAATAACACGGCCCCGGCGGCCATTGTCGAACAGCGCATCCACGGCTTCCTGCAGCATGCGCTTTTCGTTGCGCACGATAATATCCGGCGCGCGAAGTTCCATCAGACGCTTCAGGCGGTTGTTGCGGTTGATAACCCGGCGGTACAGATCGTTCAGATCCGACGTTGCAAAACGCCCCCCATCCAGCGGGACCAGCGGACGAAGTTCCGGGGGAATAACCGGCACTACGGTCAGAATCATCCACTCAGGGCGATTTTTTGATTCGATAAAAGCCTCGACAAGCTTCAGGCGCTTGACAATCTTTTTGGGCTTGGCTTCGCCGGTCGCTTCTGACAGATCAATCCGCAACCTGTCACGCAGCGCAACCATATCGATGGCTGACAGCAGTTCGCGTATCGCCTCGGCGCCAATACCGGCAGTGAACGCGTCATCGCCATATTCATCCTGCGCCCGGCGGAATTCTTCCTCGTTGATCAGCATGTTGGGCTTGAGCGGCGTCAGGCCCGGCTCCAGCACGACATACTGCTCGAAATACAGAACCCGTTCGAGATCCTTCAGGGTCATGTCCAGCATCAGGCCGATACGGCTGGGCAATGATTTCAGAAACCAGATATGCGCAACCGGCGACGCCAGTTCGATATGGCCCATGCGTTCGCGGCGCACCTTCGACAGCGTGACTTCGACATTGCACTTTTCGCAGATAATGCCCTTGTACTTCATCCGCTTGTATTTGCCGCACAGGCACTCATAATCCTTGATCGGCCCGAAAATCCGCGCACAAAAAAGACCGTCGCGCTCCGGCTTGAATGTGCGGTAGTTGATGGTTTCCGGCTTTTTAATTTCGCCGAAAGACCAGGACAGGATGCGCTCCGGACTTGCCAGCGCGATCTGTAAACGGTCAAAGTTTTCCCTCTGGCCGGCTGGCTGAAAGAGATTTACTAATTCCTGGTTCATCTATCGATACTCCTTGGCCTCATTAATGGGGCTTGGAAATTGTTCGTTTACTGAGCATTCGTGTCCCGGCGGCGGCGCGTCATTCTTCCTTGGTAAGAAGATTGACGTTCAGCGACAGCGAGCGCATTTCCTTGACCAGCACGTTGAAGGATTCCGGAATGCCGGTTTCGAACGTTTCATCGCCGCGCACGATCGATTCATAGACTTTCGTGCGTCCGGCAACGTCGTCCGATTTGACGGTCAGCATTTCCTGCAATGTGTAAGCCGCGCCATAGGCTTCCAGCGCCCAGACTTCCATTTCGCCGAAGCGCTGGCCGCCGAACTGCGCCTTGCCGCCCAGAGGCTGCTGGGTGACCAGGCTGTAGGGGCCAATCGAGCGGGCATGGATTTTGTCATCGACAAGATGGTGCAGTTTCAGCATGTAGATGTAGCCAACCGTCACCTTGCGGTCGAACTGATCGCCGGACAGGCCGTCGAACAGCACCACCTGACCGGACGCATCCAGTCCAGCTTTCGAGAGCATGTCCACAATGTCGGATTCATGCGCGCCGTCAAACACCGGCGTCGCAATCGGAACGCCGCGTTTCAGGTTTTCGGACATCTCCAGAAGTTCCGGATCTGTCATCACCGCAATATCCGCCTTGTAGATCTTGTCGTCATACGCGGCGCGAAGCGCGTCCTTGAGAACGCTCATCGACCGGCCATTGTGCACAGCCTCAAGCGCCGCGCCGATCTGCCTGCCAAGGCCCGCGCACGCCCATCCCAGATGGGTTTCAAGAATCTGACCGACATTCATGCGGCTGGGCACGCCAAGCGGATTGAGCACGACATCCACATGCGTGCCATCATCCGTGAACGGCATATCTTCAATCGGCACGATTTTGGAAATCACGCCCTTGTTGCCATGGCGTCCCGCCATCTTGTCACCCGGCTGAAGCTTGCGCTTCACTGCGACAAAAATCTTGACCATCTTCATCACACCCGGCGGCAATTCGTCGCCGCGCTGCAACTTTTCGACCTTGTTTTCAAAGCGGGCCTGAACCTGCCCGGTTGAATCGTCGAACTGCTTCTTCAGGGTTTCGGCCTCGGACATCGCCTTTTCATTTTTAAGCGCAATCTGCCACCACGACCTGCGTGACGGCAGGCCTTCCAGAAGGGCGTCGGTGATCTTGGCGCCATCCGCTATCCCGCGGGGGCCGCCCGACGCCAGCTTGCCGACCAGCAATTCCTGGAACCGGCCATAAATATTGCGCTCAAGTATGGCCAGTTCGTCGTCGCGGTCTTTCGCCAGCGCTTCGATTTCGGCGCGTTCAATGGCCATGGCGCGTTCGTCTTTTTCGACGCCATGACGGTTAAACACCCGGACTTCGACCACAGTGCCCGCAACTCCCGGCGGCAGCCGCAGCGAGGTGTCGCGCACATCGGAGGCTTTTTCGCCGAAGATCGCGCGCAGCAGTTTTTCTTCCGGCGTCATCGGCGATTCACCCTTGGGCGTCACCTTGCCAACCAGAATGTCACCCGGGTTAACCTCGGCGCCGATATAGACAATGCCCGCTTCATCAAGGTCGCGCAGGTTTTCCTCGCCGACATTGGGAATGTCACGGGTGATTTCTTCCGGCCCAAGCTTGGTGTCCCGCGCCATGACTTCGAATTCCTCAATATGGATTGAGGTAAACACGTCATCGCGCACGATACGTTCAGAGATCAGGATAGAGTCCTCGAAATTGTAGCCATTCCAGGGCATGAATGCGACCAGCACATTGCGCCCCAGCGCCAGTTCGCCAAGCTCGGTTGACGGGCCATCGGCGATGATATCGCCGGATTCAACCCGGTCGCCGACCTTGACCAGCGGCCGTTGCGTAATGCACGTGTTCTGGTTGGAACGCTGAAACTTGCGCAGATTATAAATGTCCACCACCGACCGGCTGGCGTCCACTTCTTCCCTTACGCGCACAACGATGCGTTGCGCATCCACCTGGTCAACGATGCCCGAACGCCGGGCGCCGATGGCGGCGCCTGAATCATAGGCCACCACCGCTTCCATGCCGGTGCCGACGAGCGGCGCTTCGGCCTGCAACAGCGGAACCGCCTGGCGCTGCATGTTGGAGCCCATCAACGCGCGATTGGCGTCGTCGTTTTCCAGAAACGGAATCAGCGCCGCAGCAACCGAAACCAGCTGCTTGGGGGACACATCCATCAATTCGACATTCGACGGGGCGGTCATCGCGAAGTCGCCCGAAATCCGGCACGACACCAGATCGCTGAGCAATTGCCCCTTGGCGTCGAACGGCGCGTTCGCCTGCGCGATGGTGAATTTGGCTTCTTCCATGGCGGACAGATAAACCACGTCGCTGCTGACTTTGCCGTTCGCCACCTTGCGGTAGGGGGTTTCGATAAAGCCGTATTTATTCACCCGCGCATAGGTCGCCAGGCTGTTGATCAACCCGATATTCGGCCCTTCCGGGGTTTCAATCGGACAGATGCGCCCATAATGGGTCGGGTGCACGTCGCGCACTTCAAAGCCCGCGCGTTCGCGGGTCAGTCCGCCTGGCCCAAGCGCCGAAAGACGGCGCTTATGGGTAATTTCCGACAATGGATTGGTCTGATCCATAAACTGGCTCAGTTGCGACGAGCCAAAGAACTCGCGTATGGCCGCTGCGACCGGTTTTGCATTGATCAGATCGTGCGGCATCACCGTGTCGATTTCAACCGAACTCATCCGCTCCTTGATGGCGCGCTCCATGCGCAGCAAACCAATGCGGTACTGGTTTTCCATCAATTCACCCACCGAGCGTAACCGCCGGTTGCCGAGATGATCGATGTCATCGATTTCACCGCGCCCGTCGCGCAGTTCGCACAGTGTCTTCACCACGGCAAGAATATCTTCCTTGCGCAGAATGCCCACCGTGTCGGCGCATTCGAGGCCAAGACGCATATTCATCTTTACACGGCCCACGGCCGAAAGATCATAGCGCTCTGAATCAAAAAACAGACCGCTGAACAGACCTTCCGCCGCTTCCAGCGTCGGCGGCTCACCGGGACGTATCACCCGGTAAATATCGATCAACGCCTGTTCGCGGGTTTCGCTCTTGTCCACCATCATGGTGTTGCGGATATAGGCGCCGATATTCACCCCGTCCACATCAAGGGTCGGAATGCTCGTAAAATTATTCGCTTCCAGACTGACAATAACCTCAGCGGTAAACTCTTCGCCCGCTTCGATGAAGATTTCGCCGGTTGCCTCGTTGATCATATCGCAGGCCGCGTAACGGCCAACAATTTCATCGGCGGTGACAAGAAGTTCCTTGACGCCCTGCTCCTGCAGCTTGCGTCCAAGACGGGGCGTGAATTTGCGGCCGGACTCCAGGATGATTTCCCCGGTTTTGGCGTCGATCATGTCATTGCCGGCGAGAGTGCCGCGAAGTTTTTCAGCGTTGAACGGCACGCGCCATCCACCCTTCTTGTTGGCCGTATAGATGACCGTCTTAAAGAAATATTCCAGGATTTCATCCTGTGACATGCCGAGCGCATAAAACATGGTCGTGGCCGGCATTTTACGGCGCCGGTCAATGCGCACATTGACGAGGTCCTTGATGTCAAATTCCAGATCCAGCCACGACCCGCGATAGGGAATTACCCTTGCTGCGAATAACAGCTTGCCGCTGGAATGGCTTTTGCCTTTATCATGGTCGAAAAATACGCCCGGCGACCGGTGCATCTGGCTGACGATCACCCGCTCGGTGCCATTCACGACGAAGGTGCCATGATCGGTCATCATGGGCATGTCGCCCATATAGACGGCCTGCTCCTTGATGTCCTTCACCGATTTGGCGCCGGTCACTTCATCCACATCAAATACGATCAGACGCAGGGTCAGCTTTAACGGCGCCGCATAGGTCATGTCACGCTGCTGACATTCTTCAACGTCATACTTCGGCGTCTCGAATTCATACTTTACGAATTCAAGCGAAGCCGTTTCGGCAAAGTCCCTGATCGGAAAAACCGATTTGAACACGCCCTGCAGCCCGGTATCGTTGCGATCCGCAACACCCTTGTCGAACTGCAAAAACTGATTGTAGGAATTCCGCTGAACTTCGATGAGGTTCGGCATCTGCACAACTTCGGGAATATTGCCAAAAGATTTGCGGATCCGCTTGCGACCAGTAAAAGACTGGGCCATACCTGCTCCTCGCTAGATTTCAATAGCCACCCATGCGGCGGCGAAAGGCCGCAGCGCGCACCTGCGCGCCACGGAATTCAGTGCGGTAAGATAGAAACTATTTCACGTCTACTGTTGCGCCGGCAGATTCTAGCTGGGCCTTGAGGGCCGCCGCTTCCGCCTTGTTGACGCCGGTTTTGACTTCCTTGGGGGCTGCTTCCACCAGATCCTTGGCTTCTTTCAGTCCGAGACCCGTGATCGTGCGGACTTCCTTGATCACGTTGATCTTCTTTTCGCCGGCCGCCATAAGGATAACATCAAATTCGGTTTGTTCTTCGACAACGGCGGCGGGCGCCGCCGCAGCGGACGCAGCCGCGACTGGCGCAGCAGCGGACACGCCCCATTTTTCTTCAAGCATCTTTGAAAGCTCTGCCGCTTCAAGCACTGTTAACGCCGACAGTTCCTCAACAATTTTATCCAGACTTGCCATGTTAGTGATTCCTTCGGTTTGATCCTGATTACGGTTAGGCCTGCTTACGCAGCTTCATCTTTGGTCGCATATGCATTGAGAACGCGCGCCAATTGACTGGCGGGGGCGGACAGCACCGTGGCGATACGGGTCGCCGGCGTACTGATCATTCCCACCAATCTGGCGCGGAGTTCATCAAGCGACGGCATGGCTGCCAGGGTCTCGACGCCTTTTTTGTCGAGAACCGTCAGCCCCATGGCGCCGCCCCGGATTACGAACTTGTCGTTTTCCTTGGCATATTCCATCGCCACCTTCGGGGCCGCAACCGGATCTGCCGAATAGGCAATTACGGTAGGGCCCGTCAGCAGATCAGAAATGCCGCTGCACGGCGTGCCATCAAGTGCGCGTTTCGCAAGCCGGTTTTTGATCACCTTAACCCTGGCGTTCGCGTTGCCCATGCGGCGGCGAAGTTCACTCATTTCGCTGACGCTCATACCTGAATAATGGGACACCACGACCACCCCGGCGGCGCTAAAGACGCCGTTGAGATAAGTGATCATTTCCTGCTTTTGCGCTCGGTCCATTGTTGTACTCCTGTTTCGGGCAGGCCAGATGCAGTGAATGCTCCGGACCGCCATCGTTGGACCAACCCCGCCGCCCGGACTGGCCGGGCCCCCACATGAGGTGCGGAGCCGTTGCGCCTGTCCCGGATCAAACCGATCTATGCCGCCGCCCGCGCATGCTTTTACCCATGCCGGCCGCAACCTCTCACGCCTTGCCCCGTCTCATGCGGGCGGTTTTTAAGCTGACCCAAAATCAGGCCAGAACCCGCAATCTCGGACAGGATGTAACCCGCCGCAACACACCAGGTGTTACGCCGGGTTATCCTTCGCGCCGCTTGTGACGGCGCAAAATTTAGTTACGAGCCTGAAATACCCGCAAAATCCACTTTAACGCCCGGCCCCATGGTGGAGCTGAGCGAGACTTTCTTTACATACGTGCCCTTGGCGCCTTCCGGCTTGGCGCGGGTGATCGCCGATACAAAAGCCCGGATATTCACGCATAGGGCGTCTGTATCAAAACTGGCCTTGCCCACGCCGCCGTGAATGATGCCGGCTTTCTCTACGCGGAATTCAACCTGCCCGCCTTTGGCGGCCTTTACGGCCTCCGCCACGTCATTTGTCACCGTGCCCAATTTCGGATTCGGCATCAGGCCGCGCGGACCCAGGACCTTGCCCAGACGGCCGACCACCGGCATCAGATCGGGCGTAGCAATGCAACGGTCGAAATTGATCTCGCCTGCCTGCACTTTTTCCATCAGATCTTCCGCGCCGACAATATCGGCGCCCGCCGCCAGCGCCGCATCGGCCTTGTCGCCCCTGGCAAAGACCGCCACGCGCACGGTTTTGCCTGTGCCGTTCGGCAACAGCACCATGCCGCGCACCATCTGATCGGCGTGGCGCGGATCGACATTCAAATTCATCGCCACCTCGACAGTTTCATCGAATTTGCCGACGCTATTGGTCTGGATCAGCTTGACCGCCTCTTCCAGCCCGTAAAAGCGGTTGCGGTCGATAACCGCAGCCGCTTTCTTTTGCCGCTTCGAAATTGGCGCCATGACTTATTCCCTCACTTCGAGACCGAGGGAGCGGGCGGAACCGGCAATGATCCGGGCCCCCGCGTCAAGGTCATTGGCGTTCAGATCTTTCTGCTTCTTCTCGGCGATCTCGCGGCACTGTTCCATGGTCACATGGCCAGCGATTGTACGCCCGGCCGCATTCGAACCTTTATTGACGCCGGCCGCCAGTTTCAGCATGTGCGAAGCCGGCGGGGTCTTGATGACAAATGTAAACGACTTGTCCCCATAGGCCGTGATGATCACCGGCAACGGCGTGCCCGGTTCAAAATTCTGCGTCTGCGCATTGAAAGCCTTGCAGAATTCCATGATGTTCAGCCCGCGCTGACCCAGCGCCGGGCCAATAGGCGGCGAGGGGTTGGCCTGCGCCGCCTTGCACTGCAATTTTATATAACCTGTAATCTTCTTAGCCATACTGCCCTCAGCCTTTCGGCGCCGTCATTGGCGCCTGTCACGGGGTTAGTGGTGCGGCCAGTTCCGGCATGATGGAACGCGCCTCCCACTTGCTTCATCGTCTGCCTTCCTTCGCACTGCGCAGGCTGACAGCCAGATAATCCTGTTAAACTTTCTCTACCTGACCAAATTCAAGTTCAACCGGGGTTGCGCGGCCAAAGATTGACACCGCCACCTTGAGCCGCGCCCGGTCCCTGTCCACTTCCTCGACCAGACCATTGAATGACGCGAACGGCCCGTCACACACGCGCACCTGCTCGCCGATTTCGAAACTGATGACGGGCTTGGGCCGCTCAATGCCCTCCTGCACCTGATTCATAATGCGGGCGACTTCCGCCTCGGGAACCGGCATTGGCCGGTTTCCGCTGCCCAGAAAACCCGTCACCTTGCCAGTGTTTCTGATCAGATGATAGGTGCCGTCGGTCATCTCCATCTTCACCAGCACATAGCCCGGAAAGAACTTCCGCTCGGACTGGATTTTGCGGCCGCGGCGCATTTCCACCACTTCCTCGGTCGGCACCAGAACCTCTTCAAACATATCGGCAAGCCCCTGCGCTTCAGCCTGCTCCCTGATCGAATCCGCTACCTTCTTCTCAAAATTGGAATAGGTATGAACGATATACCAGCGCATCGCCATAATCTGATCCCTATCCGCCTGTGCCAAGCAAAAATCCAATCCCAAACTGCAACACAATATCAACAATGGCAAAAAACACCGACGCCATCGCCACCATGATGAACACCATCACGGTCGTGACGCCGGTTTCCTTTCTCGTCGGCCAGGTTACCTTTGAGGCTTCCCGGCGCACCTGCTGCACAAATTCAAAAGGTGAGGTTTTCGTCATTACTGTTCCACAAACACTTTCATTCGTTCAGTCCCGATCCCACAGACCCCATATCGCGCCGGCCCCTGGCAGGAGTGGAGGGACTCGAACCCCCAGCCCCCGGTTTTGGAGACCGGTGCTCTACCAATTGAGCTACACTCCTATCTGTACGAGCTGGCCTCGGTCCTTATTTAATGATTTTTGCGACGACGCCGGCGCCGACGGTGCGGCCGCCTTCGCGGATGGCGAAGCGCAGGCCTTCATCCATCGCAATCGCCACAATCAGCTCAACATCCATCGTCACATTGTCCCCCGGCATCACCATCTCGGTCCCCTCCGGCAACGTCACAACCCCCGTAACGTCCGTCGTGCGAAAGTAAAACTGAGGACGGTAATTGTTGAAAAACGGCGTGTGGCGCCCGCCCTCCTCCTTCGTCAGAATATACGCTTCCGCCTTGAAGTTCGTGTGCGGCGTGATCGAGCCCGGCTTCGCCAGAACCTGGCCCCGCTCAACCCCCTCGCGGTCAATGCCGCGCAGCAGCGCACCGATATTGTCCCCCGCCTCGCCCTGATCCAGAAGCTTGCGGAACATCTCCACGCCCGTGCAAACCGTCTTCTGCGTCGGCTTCAGACCCACAATCTCAACTTCCTCGCCAACCTTCACAATGCCCTGCTCAACGCGCCCCGTAACAACCGTGCCCCGGCCCGATATCGAAAACACATCCTCAATCGGCATCAAAAACGGGCGGTCCTTCGGACGCTCCGGCTGCGGAATATACGCATCAACCGCCTTCATCAGCTCAAGGATCGCGTCATGCCCGATCTCCGGCGTCTTGCCTTCAAGCGCCGCAAGCGCCGAACCCTTGATAATCGGGATGTCATCGCCGGGATAATCATACGACGACAGCAGTTCCCGGATCTCAAGCTCAACCAGTTCAATCAGTTCCGGATCGTCAACCTGATCCACCTTGTTCATGAACACCACCAGCGACGGAACCCCAACCTGACGCGCCAGCAAGATATGCTCGCGCGTCTGCGGCATCGGACCGTCCGCCGCCGACACAACCAGAATGCCGCCATCCATCTGCGCCGCGCCCGTGATCATGTTCTTCACATAATCCGCGTGCCCCGGGCAATCCACATGGGCGTAATGCCGGTTCGCCGTTTCATATTCAACATGCGCCGTCGATATCGTAATGCCGCGCGCCTTCTCTTCCGGCGCCTTGTCAATCTGGTCGTACGCCGTATACGTCGCGCCGCCCGTCTCCGCCAGAACCTTCGTGATTGCCGCCGTCAGCGACGTCTTGCCATGGTCAACATGACCAATCGTCCCGATGTTGCAATGCGGCTTCGTCCGCGCAAACTTCTCTTTTCCCATGTTCTAATCGATCCTCGAACTCTAGCGCTTCGACAAAAACTCATGCCCTGTTAAAGAGGCGGCCCTTCTGTAGCTGGAGCGGGCGGAGGGAATCGAACCCTCGTCTTCAGCTTGGAAGGCTGTGGCTCTACCATTGAGCTACGCCCGCGCAATACCTTAATTAATCAACTACTCAATCTCTCATCTGCCTTCACGCCGTCACCTGCCGCACCGCACCCGGCGCCAAATTTGGTGGAGGGGGTTGGATTCGAACCAACGTAGGCTATGCCAACGGATTTACAGTCCGTCCCCTTTAGCCACTCGGGCACCCCTCCTATGTTTTAACGATACCTACAGACCCAGCACGCAAACAGCTGAGCTGCAGCGTGCGGCCCGCCGAAATACGAGTAACTACTTTCACTGTCAACAGAATTCGCGTACGCAAGAAGGTCGCGGCGCTATCAAGCACCACGAACCGGTCATTGCATCGTTTGAGGTGGCAGATTATAAGCCTTCCCATGGCACAACGCAAGCACCCCGATCAGCCGTCCGGGCACGCCTCCGGGCAGACCGGCACAAAAAAACCCAATCCGCACAGGTCATCCGGCTACCGGCCGGCGGCCAAACCGGATGCAGACCGCCTGTGGCTCTATGGACTGCATGCGGTCGTTGCCGCGTTGCGCAACCCGGAACGCCAGAAACTTCAGTTTTTGGCCACATCCGCCGCCCTGGCAACGCTTGCCGCCCATATAAAAAATCCCGATCCAGCCCCGGAAATCAGGGATTCCGAAAAAATTGCCCGGCTTTTACCCGGCGCGGCGGTGCATCAGGGGCTGGCCTTGCAGGTGCGCCCCCTCCCGGAGCCGGACCTGGAACAGATATGCGCCCGGCAACTGGGCGAGCCGCCACGCCTGGTGGTGGTTCTGGATCAGTTAACCGATCCGCAAAATGTCGGGGCCGTTTTACGCAGTTGCGCAGCTTTTGGCGCGGCTGCGGTAATTCTGACGGGGCGTCATGCGCCACCGGCGTCGGGCGTGCTGGCCAAGGCCGCATCCGGCGCGCTGGATCTTGTGCCCGTAATCCGGGTTATCAATCTGGCCCGCGCCCTGGAGCAGCTGGCAGGACTTGGCTATTGGCGCGTCGGGCTGGATTCAGAGGCGTTACAACCCATTGCAGAAATTGATCTGAGCGGCAATATTGCCATTGTACTGGGCGCGGAGGGCGGCGGCTTGCGGCAGCTTACGTCACGCAAATGCGATTTCCTCGCCCGTATCCCGGCTGATGGCCAATTGGCGAGCCTGAACGTTTCCAATGCGGCCGCAATCGTATTATATGAGGTCGCCCGGCGCCGCTCCACAGGATGAGAGAAACAAATGACCAAGCAACTGATCGATGAAATCCTGACCCGGCGTTCCGTTTCGGCGCGCTTGCTGGCGGAGCCCGGCCCCGGCGAAGCGGCCCTTGAAAAAATTCTGCAGGGGGCCAGCCGGGTTCCCGATCACGGTAAAATTCATCCCTGGCGATTTATCATTATCCGGGGCGAGGCCCGCAAAACGTTCGGCAAGGTATTGCGCGCCGCTTATACGGACCAGGAATCCGATGCCTCTGAGGCAAAACTTGATCTGGAAGCCGAACGATTTACCCGCGCCCCATTGGTGATCGCCGTCGTATCAAGCATCATTGTTCCCCACAAAATCCCCGAATGGGAACAGAGCCTGTCAGTAGGCGCGGTGTGCCTCAATTTATTATATTCCGCCCAGGCCATGGGTTTTGGCGCCAACTGGATTACCGAATGGTGCGCCTATCATCCCAAAGTGCGGGCCGCACTGGGCCTGACGGCAAGCGAAAAAATTGCGGGATTCGTCTATATCGGCACCGCCGCAGATAAACCCGAAGACCGCCCGCGCCCGGCGCTTTCCGAGGTGGTGAGCGAATGGCGCGCGCCGCTCGGCTAGGCCATGACGGCGGACCGCAATATAAACGCCTTGCTGGAAATCATGGCGCGGCTGCGCGCGCCCGATGGCTGTCCGTGGGATCAGCAGCAGACGTTCGAATCCATCGCGCCCTACACCATCGAGGAAGCCTATGAGGTTGTCGACGCCATCGCGCGCAGGGACATGCCGGGGCTGAAAGACGAATTGGGCGATCTGCTGTTTCAGACGGTCTATCATGCCCGGCTGGCCGAAGAGGCCGGCGCATTCAAGTTTGAAGATGTTGCCGAAGCGATCTGTACAAAGATGATCAGCCGCCACCCCCATGTGTTCGGCAATACAGAGATTGCGGATGCCGGGGCGCAAACTCTGGCCTGGGACGAACACAAGGCCCGTGAACGCGCGGCCCGGCCCGGCGGCGATACCCGCAAAGGCATCCTGGACGAGGTGCCGGTTAACCTGCCGGCCCTCACCCGTGCCGCCAAACTGCAAACCCGCGCTGCAAAGGCGGGGTTCGACTGGCCGGAAATTACCCCGGTGTTTGACAAGGTACGCGAAGAAATACGTGAACTCGAAGACGAAGTTGCCAGCGGGGGCAGCGCGGCGCGGCTGACCGATGAACTGGGCGACATTCTGTTTGCCGCTGTAAACGTCGCCCGCCACCTGAAAGTGGATCCCGAAGCGGCTCTGCGCGCCGCCAGCCAGAAATTCGAACGCCGCTTCGCCTATATCGAGCTGGCGCTGGCCAGGGATGGCAGGCGCCCCGCCGCCTGCTCGCTTGCTGAACTGGATGCCTTGTGGGACGAGGCGAAACGGCGCGAATCGCCCCAAAACGCGTCCTCCGGCTAGAGGTCCGAAAACCGCCAGTCTGACGCAAAATCCGGTATACACTGGGCGCCATGATACCTGACCGCCAAACCTGCTACAGCGCCCTGCTGGCCCGTGACACCCGCTTCGACGGGCGCTTCTTTACGGCTGTCAAAACGACCGGCATCTATTGCAGGCCGGTTTGCCCGGTGCGCCCGCCAAAACTGGAGAACTGCATTTTCCTGCCATCCGCCGCGGCGGCGCAGGCGGCCGGATTCCGGTCCTGCCTGCGCTGCCGTCCGGAAAGCGCACCAGATACCGGCGCGTGGCGCGGAACCTATGCGACCGTATCGCGCGCACTTGCACTGATTGAAGACGGCGCGCTGGATGAAGGCGCCGTAGAGCGCCTGAGTGCGCGGCTGGGTGTGGGCGAGCGGCATTTGCGCCGTCTGTTCCTGCGCCATATTGGCGCCTCGCCAACCGCCGTCGCCCATACCCGCCGGGTGCTGTTTGCCAAACAGCTTATTACCGAAACCAGACTGGGCATGACCGAAATCGCGCTGGCCAGCGGCTTTGGCAGCATCCGCAGATTTAATGAAGTCTTCCAGAAATTGTTTGGCAGGCCGCCGGGCGCATTACGCAAAAAGTTACCCTGCGCTGGAACCGGCCCGCACTCGATTATCACACTCTCATTACCCTATCGTGCGCCCTATGACTGGGAAATGATGCTTAACTTTTTATCGTCCCGCGCCATCCCGGGAATTGAGGCCATCCACGATGGGGCGTACCGGCGCACGATCCTGCTTGAGGGGCGCGCGGGATGGGTTGAAGTGACGCATAACGCCAGACAGTGCGCCCTGCGCGCAACGATTTCCTGTCACAGCGTCAAACAATTGCCCATCGTGATAGCAAAGCTGCGCCGCCTGTTTGATGTTGGCGCCGATCCTCTTGCCATCGGCGCCGCGCTGTCGTGCGATCCGCACCTGCGCGGACTTGTTTGCGCCCGGCCCGGCCTGCGCGTTCCCGGCGCATGGGACGGCTTTGAGGTTGCGGTCCGCGCCATACTGGGCCAGCAAATCACCGTATCGGCCGCAACCCGGCTGGCGGGAAAACTGGTGGCGGCATTTGGATCGGAATTACCGGATACAAGCGTTCCCAGCGGTCTGTCGCATCTGTTTCCGTCTGCGGCGCAATTGGCGAACCAGGACGTCGCGCAAATTGGCATGCCGCGCACAAGGGGCGCAACCATCGCCGGATTGGCCGCAGCCAGCATCGCGGACCCGCACCTGTTCGGGCGCTACCAGAGCCTCCAGGACGCCGTAGAACGGCTTCGTTCCCTGCCCGGCATTGGTGAGTGGACGGCACAGTATATTGCCATGCGCGCGCTTCGGGAAAGTGATGCTTTCCCGGCCGGTGATGTGGCGCTAATGCGGGCGCTGACCAAAAACGGCAGCCCCCGGATCAGCGCCCCCGTCATGCTTTTGCGCGCCGAAGCGTGGCGGCCATGGCGCGCCTACGCGGCGCTGCATCTGTGGACATCAGACGCCGCGGCTATACCTGTCAATGGGAACAAGGATTTGCGCCATGCGTTTGCTGATTGATCGCCTGCCATCTCCCATCGGCAATAACTTTATAATTTGGGACGAAGCGGAACATGTGCGCGCGCTGGATTTCGAGGAATACGAAACCCGCATGCATGACTTACTGCAACGCCATTATCGCAGGTATGAGTTGATCAAGGCCCGGCTGCCCAAAATCATCTCGGAAAAACTGGAGGCTTATTTTGACGGCGACATCTGCGCCATCGACAGGATTCCGGCAGCCAATGGCGGAACCCCGTTTCAGCGTGACGCCTGGTCTGCATTACGCGCCATCCCGGCAGGCGCGACCCGGACTTATGGCCAGCAGGCCGCAACGATCGGAAAGCCAAAAGCCAGCCGCGCCGTCGGCGCAGCCAATGGCGCCAATCCCGTAGTCATCATCGTACCCTGCCACAGAGTGATCGGCAGCACCGGAAAACTTACAGGTTTCGGCGGCGGTCTGGCGCGCAAACAATGGCTGCTGGACCACGAGAAGCGCTATAG
>JBEBFX010000044.1:0-18677 GCA_040081735.1 Alphaproteobacteria bacterium
CATGGCTGCCGCTGCGTTTCAGACCAGCCCTGGATTCCCGTTGCCGAATCCTGCGAACTGGTGCTGGCATTGCTGACAACGGGTCAGGCCGTGCTGGCGATGGAACTGTTCAGCTGGGTGCATAAATACCGCCATGCCAGCGGCGCCTACTGGATGGGTTACCAGATTGTTGAAAATGTTCCGTGGCCCGAGGAAATGCCCGCCTGGACAGCGGGCGCCGTTCTTCTGGCGGCGGATGCGTTGTGCGGCGTGACGGCGGCGTCAAATTTGTTCATTGACGTTCTAGACGAGGATACGGCGCAGCAGGCCAAGCGATTTTATCATCGCTAGCTCCTCGAACAGACCCGAAGCCAGCGCCAGTTTGTAAATTTCATAGGGCGCCTGGCCGCCGTCTTCCGGGTCCGGGAAAATGTCGTGAATGGCCAGTATGCCGCCCTGCATGACATGGGGGCTGAAACCGCGATAATCGGCCATGGCCATTTCCAGCGCATGGCCGCCGTCAATGAACAGCATCGACAGGGGTATGTTCCAGTGCCGCGCCGCCAGCCTTGATTGGGTGACCATGGCGATAACCGTATCTTCCAGTTGCGCGCGCCGCAGCGTGTCGCGGAAAAATGGCAGTGTATCCATCGCCCCGGCCTGCGCGTCCCATAAATCCGTATCGTGATGTTCCCAGCCAGGCTGGTTTTCTTCCGAGCCGCGGTGATGATCGAGCGCATAGAGCAGCGCGCCGCGCGCCTTGCAGGCCGCGCCCAGGTATACGGTGGATTTTCCGCAGTATGATCCGATTTCCATCACCGGGCCGCGCCCCGAAACGCCAAGAGCCGCCGCATGCAACGCTTCGCCTTCAACCGGGTCCATGAAGCCCTTCACAATGCCGATGTCGATGGGCAGGGCAAGCGGCATCAACCGCCCCCGTAAGCGGGCACCCGGGCGATGCGATGTTCGATGTCCGCCAGCAGCTCCAGATAGCGCGGGCTTTCGACATCGCCATAGCGCTGTTCAAATTCTTTTTGCGTCATGTTGTCCGGCAGGCCGGTTATATCCGGAAAAAAATCATCTTCGGTTTTGACTTTGGCCAGAGCGGATTGAATGCGTAACGCATCCTTGCTGCTTGAAGCCTTCTCGGCCATGACAACGCCCGCACGGTCGCCTGCAATGTCTGAAAAACTAAAACCGCTTCCGCCGCGCAACGTATCTGCGATTTCCTTGAATTCGCCGATGGCGTTGGCAATGCCGGCCCCTGCGGCAAGCTGTAATCCTGCGGATGTCAGATAATGCTGCACCAGATCGTGACGGCGTTTCACGGTAACATTATGGCTGCCCAGTTTTGACCCGGCGAAATAATTTTCCGTGGTTACATCGACCAGTTTTTTCATGCGGGAATCGCCGAAATATATGGCCAGGGCCATAATCGCGGCCTGATTCTCGGTTACGGCCTGCGCTTCGCCGGACGTGCTGCGGCTGGCGGCCAGTTCGAATATCGGGCCAATATATTTGGTGAGTGGCATATATCCGCCCCGTACTTCGGCCGCAATCTGCTGGAGGCGCGAATAATAGATCTGAACAATTTCGGGGTCCGCAATGCGTAACTGTTCATTATCCTTGATCTTGTCAAACAGACCGTTCAATTTCTCCGAAAGCAATTTTGAACGGTCCTGACCGGGGGTTACGGTAAGAATCATTTTATCATCTGCGAAGCGCACGCCGCTGATCATGCTGGTTATGACGGCGCCACTGCCCTGTCCCAGCACAAGATCGGCGCCCCAGCTTAAGGCCGGCACCAGAAACTGTGCAGAAAATACGGTTTTCCCAAAACTGACATGTTTCAGCACAACCCCCTGGTCGGAAGGCAATACGCCAAAACCCAAATTTAAATAGCGGCCAACCGGATTGGCGGGCAGGGCGAGGGTCAGCTGCGCATCCAGCCCCTGAGCGTTAATCTGCGCGTCGGCGCGGGCGGAGGGAACGCCACGGGCTGCAAACGCGATAATGCTTTCCAGATCCTGTCCGGTAACAGGAATTTCCTTTGTGCCCTGATCAGATTTTAAACCGTCGCGATATTTGTTCACAAGCATTCTCACGCGCCCGGCGTTTTCAGAATTGGCCATGGCGGCGCGTTTCACGACTGCCGGGCTGTCCTCTATCGCCATAAAAACCAATACGCCAAGACCCAGCGGCAGCAGCAGAATGAGCAGTAACAATAAAAAAAAGACGCGCCTCATTGGCCTTTCCCCCCCGAAAGCCCGTCAAGTATACCATTTAGAAATCCCTTCGCTGAATTATCCTTTTGCGCGGGCGGCGCCGGTGGAGGCGGCGGCGTTTGAGGCGCCGCTGCGGGCGCTGCTGGCGGTTCGCTCTTGCTGATCACCCGTTGCAGGCTTTTCGATAGCAGGGCCTGGGTGAAATAATTCTCCAGCCTGCCGGTTCGCAGTAGAAGCGAAGGAGTGTTCAGGGGGCCGATATAGGCAATGCCCAGCGGCGGCGCATTCATGTGCGCATTAAGGGTCAGGCTGGATTCGGCGTTCAGCCAGTACCGGGGCAAGTCGATACTGGCGTCCAGGCCGCCCGTTACTGAATCAATCGATATCTGAGGTTCAGTGCTTTGCGCGACGCCCTGACGAATGACAAAGGGCACGTCGATGCGCTGATACGCCGTTTTTCCCGATTTTAAAACAGTGTCAAGCAAGCTGGAAAAATCAGCCGCGCGCTCCAGACGGCCGAGCTGATCGCCGAAGGCGGGCAGGTCAATACCCTGGATGAATCCATTGCGGGCGGTGAGCCGCGCTTTACCTTCAAGGTTTGAAACAATCGCAAAACTGCTGGCGCCCGCCCCCTTAATGGATCCGGAAAAATCAACGCTTCCGGTCATTGCGGGGGCATCGGATAATGAACCGCCAGGGGCCTCCAGATTCATGCCTTGCAGCTTCCATGCGGCGTTCAGTTCCGGCGTGTTTCCGCCGTAATGCAGACTGGCGTTGGCGCTGGCCTCCCCGCCCCGGAGGGTGGCCGTAAACTGCTTCAGTTCCGCCATGCCCTCGCGTATATTTATCTGCAAGGCCGGTTTGATAAAATCATAGAAGCCGGTGGAAATACGGCCGGCGTCAAGTATTAGATCGGCGTCAAACTGGTTGAGCGCCACAAAATTAAACGGGGCGCCCGACCATGGCAACCGCTGGTCTTGAGGCGGCGCCGCGCCGCCGGATTGTTTCCAGACCTCTGAAAAGTTGCCGGCGATAATTTCACCGGCATGTATTTCGGCCTGTAACATTGGTCTGGCGCCCGTGCGGCGCCATTCGGCTTTGCCCTGCACAGGGACCGTGCCGATGGCCCCGTTCACGGCGCTGAGACTGGTTTCGTCTGAAGTGGCGGTAATATCGGCATTCAGGTTAACGCCTGCGGCCTCTTCGGCTGGTTCGGGGGTGATCTCCAGTCCGGTCTGGGCCGCAAATTTTGTCAGACTTGGATTGGCAAGCGAAATATGGGCCTTCAGCGCCGGCGCCGGGCCTGACGGTCCGCTTGTTCTTGATGAAAATTCGCTTAACGCGCCGTTCAGTTGAACCCTGGTGTCCTCAAAACGGGAATCAATTGCGGCTTCAACAGTGTCATTTGCAAGCAGGAATCTGGCTTCAATCGAGGAGTTGCCTAATTGCGCCCACGGCATTGGCACAGTCAGGCCAGTGGTGCGCGCCAATCCGCCCAGATCGCGCGAAGCCAGCCGTAAATTGATTTCCCCCTCTGGCAGCGTCATGAAATTGCTGAAAATACCACTAAGACTGATGGCCGATCCGGCCAGATCGGCAACCGCAAAACTGTTTATGGCCAATGTGTCCCCGGCAAGTGCGCCATCCACTTCGAAGCCCGAAACGGGGACGCCCCGATAGATCAGCCTGTCGATGGACAGCCTGAAATTGCTGTCAAACCGGCCTGCGAGACGGCGCGCCACAGTCCATGGTGTTCCAACATCGGGCTTTGTATTGTCCGTAGGCTGTGTATTTTGAGCCAGCCCCGCCTCCTCGGGCAGGTAATTATCCATATTCAATTGATCAACATGCAGATCGATTCCCAACCCCGGCCTGTCGCGCCAGGCCAGCGCGAGACCGGCGGTCAGTTTTGAGGAATCCACTTCTGCGGAAATTTCCTGCAATTCCACCCGCTGTGGCGAAAGCTCCAGCAATCCTGTCATTTCAGCGCGGCCCAGGCTGCGATCAGGAACCTTTGGCAAGGCATAACCAAGCCAGCCCAGCAGACCACGCAGATTTTGCGCGCTTAAATCAAGCCGCCCTGCGAAATGCGGCAGGTCTCCAGTCATTTTTACCTTTCCCGACAGCTTTGCCGCTGTGCCGCCCGGCAGCTGGCCGCGCATCTCATCTAATGCAGCAACGCCCTGAGATATTGATACGGCGGCATTAACATCGCGCATATATCCGCCATTCAGCTTTACAGCTTTAGCGTTGATGCGCACAACGCCATCCAGATCGTGCGGAATTTTGAATTGGTCTATCGGCAGGTTAGGCGCGCCGGACGTATTGGCGCTTGCAGCAATTGGCACAGGCAACGCATCCATATCAAAACTGGACGCCCCCACGATAATTTCAAAAGTTGGCTTTTCATGGGTATCCACCATAAAACGGCCGGTCAGCATATTATCGTTCAGACGCATTTTTATGTCATCGAATGTGACAATGCCGGGTCCGGCGGACAGGCTGCTTTCGATTTTGTAGGGCAGACGTAAAAAGCCGGGCCGGACACCGGATGTGACGGGTATCCCGGTCAGGGCCATAGCCGCTGTCAATTGCGTTAAATCCGTCCCCTGACTATTCAGGTTTCCTGAAATCGTTCCGTCCGGAGAATAGATCCCCGAAAAATTTATGGTTGTGCCGCCATTCAGCACGGTCTTCACATCAATGGGTGTGGCGCGTCCAGTTTGTATGGCGCCAATACGGGCATTAAGATTGACCGGGGCCTCTTGCAGCTTTAGGGAGCCTGCGGCTTCGAACGGGCCGCGAAATGATACGGCGTTGAGTTGAACGTCCATTTCCGTCAGCCGCAAGCCGGAACCGGTTGCGCGGTTCTGATAGCGAAGGCTGCCGCGTTCAATCACCACCCTGTCAAAACGGATATCAGGGCTGTTATCCTGAGCGCCGCCGGGTTGCCATATCCAGTTACTGGCGCCATCGGGTAATATTTCAAGCATCAGCACCGGAGCCACTATCCGGAAATTGGCGACCTGAATTTTGCCGGAGAACAGCGGCAATATGTCCAGATGGGCCTCCAGCCGCTCCAGACTGAGCATGATGGGGTCCGTCGCGCCTTCACTATTTGCCAGCGTCACGTTTTCCATGAAAAGTTCGGGGCGCGGCAACAGGCTGAACCCGACGGCGCCGTTAATGAAAACCCGGCGGCCTGTGATTGCGCTGGCCTGAATTTCTATTTCGCCTTTGAAGCGGTTCCAGTCAATATAGCCGGGAAGCGCCAGGGCGATAGCGGACAGGACGATCAGAAAAAGCGTTAAACCGGCTGCAATCTTCCTGAGGCGGGCAGCTGGACGTCTGAATTGGCGTGTGGGCCGCATATGCTGAATCTATTCCTTATGCTCTGGCAAAATCATACCGCAACGTAGATAATGTCGCTATGACCGAGATCGTCAATCTTAATAAAGCCCGCAAACAGCGCGCGAAACAGGCGGCGCTTAAGTCAGCCAGTCAAAACCGCGTAAAATTCGGGCTGACCCGGCAGGACCGCGAATCAACCCGCCGCGATCAGGAAAAACAGTCCGGCAAAATCGACGCCTTGCGATTGCAAACAGATCAGGATCAGGAGGGCTAAATCAGCGTGTCAGTCATAAGCCGGGATACGCATGCCACGCCGCCGCCGGGGCCATTGACCGGCATCAAGGTGATCGACCTTTCACGGGTTCTGGCCGGTCCTTACTGCACCATGACCCTGCTTGATCTGGGGGCGGCCGTCACCAAGGTGGAAACACCTGCCGGGGGTGACGATGCGCGCGCTTTTGGACCCTTCATCGGGGATCGCTCGGCCTATTTCATGTCGCTGAATCGCGGGAAACGTTCGATTGCGCTGGATCTGAAGGCGCCTGCGGACCGCGAGATTTTTGAAGCCCTGCTGGGGCAGGGCGATGTGCTGGTCGAAAACTACCGGGCCGGAACCATGGAAAAGATGGGCTATGGCTGGGACAACCTGCATGCGCGTTTCCCGCGTCTTATTTATGCGGCGACCAGCGGCTTTGGCCATACCGGCCCCTATTCGGACCGCCCCGCCTATGACATGGTGGTGCAGGGCATGGGCGGGATCATGAGCCTGACCGGCCATCCCGGAGGGCCGCCTACCCGGGTCGGCAGTTCTATTGGCGATATCACTGCGGGTCTGTTCACGGCTATCGGAATTTTATCGGCGATACATCATCGGGCCGCTACGGGCAACGGCCTCAAGGTTGATGTCTCCATGCTGGACTGCCAGCTGGCGATTCTGGAGAACGCCATAGTGCGCTATTTCACAACGGGCGAAATTCCGGCCCCGCTGGGTGCGCGTCATCCCTCGATAACGCCGTTCGAAGCCTATGCTGCGCAGGATGGCCATGTCATTATTGCGGCCGGCAACGACAAGCTATTTCATCTGGCGCTGGACGCCCTTGGCTTGCCCGAATTGAAAAATGATCCCCGTTTCATCAGCGGGCCGTTGCGCAACAGGAATGTCGAGGCGCTGAAAGTCTGTTTTGAGGCAACCCTGGGCAAGGCGGCGGTGGCGCACTGGCTGACGCAATTGCATGAACGCGGCGTGCCGGCCGGTCCCATCAACAATGTGGCGCAAATTCTTGCCGACCCGCAGATCAAGGTCCGCAATATGGTGGTGACGGCGCAGGACCCCGTGGCGGGCACATTGCATATGGCGGGCAACCCCATCAAGCTGTCGGCCTTTCCCGATCCATCCACCCGTGGCGCGCCGCCGGAACTTGACGGCGACCGGGCAGAGATTCTGCGTGAACTGAAGGGTTCTGAATTGCAGCTGTCGCGCCTGAAACAGGCGGACAAACAGGATGTTGAACACTTTATGCAGACGCGCTTTGGCACGGTCTGGATGCCGGGGAAGGCAGGGTTGCGCAATGTATGCGCGCTTGCCGGTTTTGCCGCGCGAACAGCTGGCGGATTTGGCGGTCTGTCCAGCTTTTCGATTCACGGGGATCAGTGCGAACTGGTTTGCCTTGACAGTCTTCGCCAGGGGCACGGGCATGGCGAGGCCCTGTTGCAGGCGGTGATCGCTTTTGCGCGATCCGAGGGCTGCCGCAAACTTACGGCGCTTGCGGGCAACAATAATTTGCGCGCCGTCGGATTTTATCAAAAACGCGGCTTTGTGATCACGGGGGTGCAATCCGGGGAACTGACGCGATTATATGCGGATATCCGGGATGTCCGGTTGCCGGGAGATTCCGCAATCCCGGCGCGGGATTTGCTGGCTCTGGAATTGCTGCTTTGATCTTTCATCCAGATCTGCGGTGGGCGTTTCGCATATCTGTTTTAAGCTTCTGGGTATTTCTGACGCCCATGCTGCGGGCATTCGCTGGGCCGGAATTTTCCCGCATAGAATTACTGAGCGCCTCCACTGCCATTGGGAATGGCGGGCGCCTGCTGCTTGGCGTGCGCATCGAACCAAAGCCCGGCTGGAAGACGTATTGGCGTGCGCCGGGGGAAAGCGGTCTGCCGCCGGTATTTAATTTCACAGCCCATGAAAATACCGCACTGCCGCAGATTGAATGGCCGGCCCCGAAACGGCTAATGCAGGCGGGACTGGAATCCTATGGCTATGACGGGCCGGTGATTTTTCCATTTTATGTTCAGCCGCGCGATGCGGCAAAGCCTGTCCGGATTGAAATTCTGGTGGATTACGCGGTGTGCCTGGATATTTGCGTCCCGGAACAAGCGCTGCTGGCGCTGACGATTGCGCCGGGCGCTGCGGCTATGTCCCAGGACCGGGGGGCGCTGCTGGCGGCGCTTGGCAAGGTTCCCCGCCAGCAGCAGGACGGCGGCCTGCACCGCATTACCGCGTCCGGTATTATTCAGGAAAAGCAGAAGTTTGAATATCAGGTAGAGGCCGAGGCAGACCAGGGCTTCAAAGCGCCGGATTTGTTTGTGGATGGCGCGCCGGATTTGATGTTTTCAGCCCCCAGAACTAGCTATTCGAATGCCCGGCGCAGGGCTATTTTCAGTCTGGAGGTGCGCGCGCTAAACCCATCCCGGCCGATTTTTGGCCAAACTGTTACCCTGACCCTGGTAGATGGAGAATCTGCTTTGGAAAAGCAGGTGAAACTGGCGAAACGGGCGGGAACAGAGTAAGCTTATTGAGAATAATTCCAGCTATCACAGAAGGGAGACAGAAGATGACCATTAATGTAGGGGACAAGATACCTGAAACCACACTGATGCATATGACCGAAAAGGGGCCGGCGCCGATCACGTCCGCAGAATTGTTCGGCGGCAAGAAGGTGGTGCTGTTCGCCGTGCCGGGCGCTTTCACACCCACCTGTTCTAATCAGCACCTGCCCGGATTTGTTGATAAAGCAAGTGAAATCAAGGCGAAAGGCGTGGATACGATTGCCTGCCTCTCTGTCAATGATGCGTTTGTCATGGGGGCCTGGGGCAAGGATCGCAATGTCGGTGACAAGGTTTTGATGCTGGGCGATGGCAGCGCGGCCTTCAGCAAGGCCCTTGGCCTGGAACTGGACCTGACCAAAATGGGCCTGGGCGTGCGGTCAAAGCGTTATTCCATGCTGGTCGTCGATGGTGTCGTCAAACAGCTGAATATCGAAGACGCCCCGGCAGGCGCTGTAAAAAGCGGCGCCGACACTATGTTGAGCCAGCTTTAGGCTGATCCAGAATCCCGGTTAGGGTTTACCGCCTAACCGGGAATATATTCAGAATTTACTAATCTTATTCGTCCAGAATGCCTGCCTCAGTCGTTAAGGAAGGCAGCACAGGTGACGGTCCCCCTCGATAATATCCTATTGGCCAGTTCGGCGGTCTCGTTTCGCGTTCTTGATGTATCGCGTGACCTGAAACCAGAGGACCGCCTGTTTCAAAGCGCGGAGATGAATCAGACCATCATCTTCAAGCAACCCAGTTTTGCCCTTGATAAAGGGCTGAAAGATATGCGGGCGCGCCCGGGCGCGCCGCCGGGCAAAGGGGGAACCAGCCGTCCGATTCAAACCGCCATATTCGTTCCCAAAGTCAATGACGAACCCGATCTGGGCGGCCACGCGATTTTTATCGGGCAGCCAAAATATGCAGAACTGATGAAGCATCATTGCGGGATAAATATTACCGACGGTGACCAGCACGCAACCGATATTGCCCTGCTGCGTGTTTTGGAAGATGTGCCGTCGTTTGACCCATTTTTATTAAAATCGGTTTTATCGGATAACAAGATATCGGTAAATCAGCATTACCTGAATGTCCTCAGCGAGGAGGAGGCGGAAGTCCGAAGGGTCATCGAACAACGGGTGCGGCCGATTGTCATGCGCGCCTATTCGGGCCTTGCGCCGGCCGAGACCGAGAAGCGGACCCAATCATTCATTGACGGGATATGGGACCCGGACTCAAGCGACGCCTCGGCTTTCATTTCTGCGTTCCGTATCGAAGTCTCCGCTATTCCCGAAGTGTTCGGCGCATGGAAAGGCGTATCCTATTATCAGTATCAGCTACAGCGTATCCGGCCGCGCATTGCGGAACTTTTGTCTTTTTTGCAGTCTGAAAATTCGATCCCTATAGATATCCGCAAGCTGGTCGCCTCGGAACGCGAAGGCATGATGATGTTCCGCAAGGATATTCAGACCCGCCTGCGTAACGCCTACAGAAATACCCAGGCGATCCTGCAGGAATGCGATCAGGCCTATGACGCCCTGATTTCAGACGGCAACCCGCTGCCGTTCCGGAATTTTTTGCAGACAGCGGTTGATAAATACTGGACCCTTGGCGCGTGCAATTGTTCGCTGGTTCTGGTGGCCGACGTGTGGTCGCGCTTTAGCCAGAACGGCCGGACGGAAAGATATGAATCATCCGTGATCAAATCGATGTTTACCGGAATGCGCGCGTCACTAAGCGCGGAAAACAATGGCGGCATGACGCATTAGCGTTTGAATGGCGCCATGCCCCGATTGGCAAGGGCGTCGGCGCGTTCGTTTTCGGGATGGCCTGAATGTCCTTTCACCCAGTGCCAGGTGACCTGCTGGCGCTGTATCTGGGTTTCTATCTCCTGCCATAAATCCTGATTTTTGACGGGCTTTCTGTCTGCGGTCCGCCAGCCATTGCGCTTCCAGCCATGGATCCATTTGGTGACGCCATCGCGCAAATAGGAAGAATCCGTATGCAGATGAACCTTGCAGGGGCGTGACAATGCCTTCAGGGCTTCAATCGCCGCCATCATTTCCATGCGGTTGTTGGTGGTATCGGCCGCGCCGCCGCATAATTCCTTTTCAGCGCCGTCATATACCAGCAGCGCGCCCCAGCCCCCGGGCCCCGGATTTCCCGAACAGGCGCCGTCCGTATAAATATCAACGCGCCCTGCCGATGGCGCGCTCATGGGCCGATCCCGTAGGCGCCGGGCCCGGATATATCCCGGTGGAATCGCAATTTTCTGAGATATTCGAGCGGGTCTTTCGGCTTTACCAGGGCGCCGTCAACCGGGAACAGCCAGTCATGCAGGCGGGTCAGCAGGAAACGCAGGGCAGCGCCGCGCGCCAGTAACGGCAGCGCCGCCAGCTCGGCCGGCGTCAAGGGCCTGACCGTCTGATATGCGGCCAGCATCAGCCGCGCCTTGGTGACATTGAACGCGCCGTCCGCCTCAAAACACCAGGCATTCAGGCAGATGGCGATGTCATAGGCCAGCGCGTCATTGCAGGCGAAATAAAAATCAATAAATCCGCACAGTTTGTCATTCAGGAAAAAAACATTATCCGGAAACGCGTCGGCGTGAATGACGCCGGCCGGTAAATTTTCCGGCCACTGGCTTTCCAGTTCACTGAGTTCCTGATCAAGCTCGGCCTTAAGCCCGGCGGCTACTTCATCCGCGCGCCGGGCGCACCACAAATACAAAGGCCGCCAATGTTTCACAGACAATGCATTGACGCGGCGCATGGGAAAATCCAGCCCGGCAAGATGCAGCCGCGCCAACCCTTCGCCAAGGCTGGCGCAATGCGGCGGACGGGGGCGGCGCAACGACATGCCGTCAAGAAACGTGACAACCGCCGCCGGACGCCCGGCGAGGGTGCGTAACGCCCGCCCATCGCGGCCATGGACCGGAAGCGGGCAGGAAATCCCCCGCCCGGCCAGATATTCCATCAGTCCGATAAAGTACGGCAGATCGGCGGGCGCGACCCGCTTTTCGTACAGGGTCAAAAAATAGGCGCCGTCTGCGCCATCGGTGCGCAGCATGTAATTGCTGTTCTCAACCCCTTCCGCAACCCCCTTGCAGGAGATTACCCTGCCAATATCATACTCGGCGATAAAGGCGTCCAGCTCTTCATCGGAAACTTCTGTGTACACTGCCATGCGGTTTTTCCTGGCCCCGTTCTACTCAACCAGAATGCGGGGAAGTTTGAATTCTATATCTTCATGTGTCACGGCAATCTCTTCGATGCGCGTGTCATAATGCAGGGCAAAGGCGTCCAGCACCTGCTGCACCAGAATTTCCGGCGCGGATGCGCCAGCGGTGACGCCAAGGGTGACGATGCCTTCAAACTGCGCAAAATCAAGCTCGTCCGCGCTCTGGACCAGCAGCGCCTGACGGCATCCCGCACGTACCGCGACCTCGACCAGCCGCATCGAATTTGAAGAATTGGGCGCGCCCAGCACCAGCAGGGCATCGCATTTCGCGGCTATCACCTTGACGGCGGCCTGACGGTTGCTGGTCGCATAACAGATATCTTCCCGGGGCGGCCCGGTTAAGCCGGGAAACCGCCGGCGCAGCACGGAGATGATTTCCGCGGTGTCGTCTACCGACAGGGTGGTTTGCGTGATATAGGCCAGATGCGATGCATTGCGCGGCTGAAAATTTATGGCGTCGGCAACGGTTTCCAGCAGGCTTACCGCACCGTCCGGCAATTGTCCCATCGTGCCGATAACTTCGGGATGACCCGCATGGCCGATCAGCACAATTTCACTGCCCATGCCATGATGACGCTGGGCTTCGATATGGACTTTCGAAACCAGCGGGCAGGTGGCGTCGATATAGAACAAGTGCTGCGCCTGGGCCCTGTCGGGCACTGATTTCGGCACGCCATGGGCGGAAAATATCACCGGCCTGCCTGGCTGCACCTCATCCAGATCGTCTACAAACACGGCGCCGCGCGCCTCCAGGCTTTGCACCACATGCCGGTTATGCACGATTTCATGGCGCACAAACACCGGCGCGCCGTATTTCAGCAGCACTTTCTCCACAATCTGGATTGCCCGGTCAACGCCGGCGCAAAACCCGCGCGGCGCCGCCAGAAAAATTTCCAGGGCTGGTTTGGCCATTTGCTTCATTCAACTTTTGCCACTAGACTGCCCTTAATATGGGATTCCCGATAGACCGATAGACCCTGAAGGAGCACGCTATGGACGAGCCTGTGATCGCTGGAAAGCAACCTATTGCCGTAGATGTGGTTGCTGGCAAGAGTTATTTCTGGTGCGCCTGCGGCAAATCTGCCACGCAGCCATTTTGCGACGGCGCTCACAAGGGCAGCGGCTTTGCGCCTCTGGCCTACAAGTCCGAGGCTGACCGCAAGGTATTTTTTTGCGCCTGCAAGAAAACCAGCAAGGCCCCCATGTGTGATGGCTCCCACAGCAAGCTTTAGCGCGGGCATTTTAGGGCGGGTGTGATATTCATTGCGCCTGCTCATCCGCAATCCAGTGATATTTTGAACGTATGCATGTGATTTTCCGCGTTGCGCTGTCTGGCGCGCTGCTATTTCTGCTGGCCGCCTGCGCCTCGGATTCCCAGATTGGCCTGCAACCCCTGGTGTGCCCGACCGTCGGCGTGCTGGCGGATGCGTCTTCATTGCATGTCTTTGGAGAAGGAGCCGGAGGCGGGAATAACGGCAGGGCCTATGATCTGGAATTCATGCGCGCCCATCTTCTTGAATGCGAATTGAAGGATGGCGAGATGAAAGCCGCCATCCGCTTTGAGGCTCGGGCGCGAACCGGGCCGGCCGCCGTCTCCGATGAATATGATTACCCTTATTTTGTGGCCCTGCTTGCGCCCGATGGTGAAGTGCTCAGCAAAACGGTCCGCAACGCCACGGCCAAATTCAAATCCGGTAAATCCGAGATATTCTTTGCGGAAGAATATGACGATATCGAATTTAGCGTACCGGAAGGGGCGGATGGACTGGGCTATGAAATACTGATCGGCTTTCAGTTAACCCGCGAACAGATGGACTTCAACCGGGCGCAGCGCCCAGCGCCGAAAGCTGTTCCCGATGTGGTTATCCAATAACCTGATCTGGTCAGGATATGCTTGCGCCGGATACGCTCATTGCCCCTTCTGGGCCGCCGAGGCAAAGCGTACGGCTTCTTCTGCGGCCCGGACCATGGCCTTGGCCTTGGTAATGGTTTCCTGATATTCGGCTTCGGGATCGCTGTCGGCGACAACGCCGCCGCCCGCCTGAATATACACCACCTTGTCCTTGACAACGGCGGTGCGCAGGGCGATGCAATTATCCATGGAGCCGCTGGCCGAGAAATAGCCGACGCAGCCGGCATAAATGCCGCGCTTTTCCTTTTCCAGCTCGTCAATAATTTCCATCGCGCGGATTTTTGGCGCCCCGCTTACCGTGCCTGCGGGAAATCCCGCGCACAGCGCCGATATGGCGTCAAATTTTGGGTCGATAATGCCTTCGACATTCGATACCAGATGGATGATGTGGGAATAATATTCGGTCATGAACTGGCCCGTGACCTTGACGCTGCCGATTTGTGAAACGCGGCCGACATCGTTGCGCCCCAGGTCCAGCAACATCAGATGCTCTGCCCGTTCCTTTTCATCCGTAATCAGATCATGAGCCATGACGGCGTCCTGTTCAGGGGTCGCGCCGCGCGGCCGGGACCCGGCAATGGGACGGATGGTGACAACATCATCGCGCAAACGCACCAGTAATTCGGGGCTGGACCCGACAATTGCGAAATCGCCAAAATCCAGAAAATTCATATAGGGGGATGGATTTATCCGCCGCAGGGCGCGATACAGCGCGAACGGCGGCAATTCGAAGGGCAATTGAAAACGCTGGCTTGGCACCACCTGAAAAACATCCCCGGCAAATATATATTCCTTGGCGCGCGCCACCATGGCGTGATATTCGGCGCGCGTCGTATTTGATTCCGGTTCGGGCAGCGGCGTCAGGGCGTCAAGGCGGAAATTGGCGGCATGAGGCAGCGGCTGTTCAAAATCCGTGACGACATCGTTTAATCGCTCCGTAGCCTGAATATAAGCCGCGCGCGCGCTGACGCCCGCCTGCGGCCAGACAGGCGTGACCACGCTGACGGTGTCTTTCACGCTGTCGAAGATCACCATGATCGATGGCCGCATGAAAATACTGTCCGGCAGGCCCAGCGGATCCGGGTTGGGGGCAGGCAGCTTTTCCATCAGCCGCACCATGTCATATCCCATATACCCGAACAGGCCGGTCGCCATGGGGGGCAGGCTGGCGGGAAGTTCAACCCGCATTTCGCGCACCAGTTTGCGCAGGGCGTCCAGTGCGCCCTCCGGGCATGGCTCCCAGGCATTCTGATCAGAGCGGGCCTTGCGGTTTATTTCGGCCCGTTCGCCATGGCAGCGCCAGATCATGTCCGGCTTCATGCCAATGAAGGAGTATCGTCCGCGCGTGGCGCCGCCTTCGACAGATTCAAACAAAAAACTGTAGGGCTGCCCATGCGCCAGTTTGAGCATGACCGAAACCGGCGTTTCCAGGTCGGCGACCAGATTCGTCCATACGACCTGCGGCGCGCCGGAATCGTACTTCTTTTCAAAGCTGGTAAAATCGGGATCGGCCTGCATCGCTATTGCTCGTCAAACAGGCTGGCCAGCCGGTCCTGGTTTACGGTCACATCGTAACGCCGCTCCAGTACGGCCTGATACTGCGCCAAAATATCTTCGGATAAATTCTTTGACAGAGCCTGGCCCATTTTTGCCACCGCTTCGCTTTTGCCGTTCAGGTCTGGCGCGATAATCTCACTCACGCGCGCAACGACGTAACCCCCTTTGGGGGCGGGTTCGGCAAAGCTGTCCCCGGTTTTGCCGGCAAATAATTTGGCGGTCAGCGCCGCACTTGTCGTGTCATCCGCAAAGCTGCGGCCAAAAGCCGGGCTTTTGGTGACTTTGAGTTTTAGCGGTTTGGCGATGTCCGCCAGGGCCTTGCCGGCCTGTGCGGATTTCAGCATTTCACCGGCAAGCTGATCCAGTTTTTCACCGGTCTGGCGGGCGCGCCAGGCCGCCATCACTTCATTGCGCACCTCGTTAACCGGACGCACTGCGGAAGGGGTGACAGAATCCACCCGCAACACAAAATATCCGCCTTCCTTGTTTTCCCGTAAATCGCCTTCCGCGCCGGCATCCGTATCGAAAATATCAGTGAGGAATTGCGGATCAGTAGGAATATTTTCAACAGGTTTGCCGTCCAGCCCATTTCCTTCGCGATCAATACCGGCGATGGTCTGTAGTTTCAGGCTGAATTCCTTCGCCGATTCTTCCAGCGAGGCGCCGCCCGCGCGCGCATCTTCCAGCTGGTTCGCGCGCTCCACAAGCAGGTCGATGGCGCGGCTCAACGCCAGATCCTTCGAAATTCTGGCGCGGACTTCCTCAAAGGGCTGCACCCGCTCCTGACGCGCGGCGGTAATCCTGACCAGATGCCAGCCGAGCGGACTTTTTAACGGTCCGCTGATCTCACGTTCCTTAAGGGCAAATATCGCATCGGCAATTTCGGCCGGCAGCAGATCTTTGGTGACTTCCAGCAGATCAAGTTCCTTTTCATTCAGCCCGGCCGCCTGTTTGGCAATCTTTGCAAAATCCGCGCCGGCCCTGATTTTTTCGCTGGCGGCATTTGCCGCTGCTTCGTCCGGCAGAACGAATTGCTGCAGGTTGCGCATGCCGGTAACCGTATATTCGGCCAGCCTTGCGTCATACTGTTCATGCAGTTCCTTTTCGCTTGGCGTGATGGTGTCCGCCATATCTTCGGGCCGCAGTGTAACAAAGCTGACTGATCGTGTTTCCGGGGCGGTAAACAGGGCTTCATTGGCTTTATGAAATTCCTCCAGTCCGGCGTCCGTAGGCGCGGCCTGTTTGCCGATGGCGGTTTGCGGAATAAACAGCAGTTCCGCGGTGCGCTGTTCTTCACGCATCGAAAACAGGGTTTCGGACAGCTTTTTTGGTGCGGCCACCCCTGCGCTGATAACGGCGATCAATTGCCGCCGGGTTTGATCCATGCGGGCGCGGCGCAGATATTCCTTTTCGGTAAAGCCGTTATCGTTCAGGGCGCGCTGAAAAATATTGCGGTCAAACTGCCCCAGTGAATCGCGATAGCTGGCGTTCTCACGGATATTTTGCGCAATGGTTTCGTCTCCTGTTGTCAGCGACAGGTTCCGGGTCTCCCGGTCGAACATGACGCCCACGAGCATTTGCCGCAAAACCTCGCGGTCGAAACCCATTTCACGCGCTTTAGCCGTGGTGAATTCCGGCCCATATTGCTGCTGCAACCGGAATAATTCACGCCTGAAATCAGAATTGAATTCCTGCGATGAAATATTGACGCCAGCCACAGTCGCCAAAGGCGGCTCTGCCGTATTGGAAATGAAATCCGCGACGCCCCACACGCCAAAGCTGATCACCAGGATAAACATGAAGATCCGGGTAAACCAGTTACCGGTGGTTTTGCGCAGCGATGTAAGCATTGACCCGTCCAGTTAATTGTTAGTTTGGAGCATCATAGGTAGCACGATTACGTATCGCAAGTTACGCTATAATCAGAATTTTCGATACGCTGGCCCTTGACTTTACTACGGGAATCCCGTATTTCCATGAACATCACCTATGAATGGGATGATCGCAAAGCCAACAACAATCTCCGCAAGCATGGGGTGAGTTTTGAGGCTGCCAAGCTTGCCTTCGATGATTTTCGCAGTCTCGGGTGGCAGGACATAAACGAGGCGTATGGTGAGGATCGTTTTATACACGTTGGTATGGCGGCGGGGCGTCTACTCTTTGTTGTTTATACGGAACATGAGGACCGGATCAGAATTATCTCAGCTCGCGGGGCATTGAAACATGAACAGCAAGAATATTTCCGTCAGAACGCGCAAGAAGAATGGTGAGTGGTCTGTCCGGGATACAGATGGAAACGAGCGCCCGATGGGCGGCAAGGTGGATTGGTCCGCACTTGATGCGATGACGGGGGAACAACGCCTGGCGGCTGCCGAAAGTGACCCGGACGCAAAGCTGCTTGGCCCCGAGGATTTCAAGCGCATGAAGCGCGTTCCGCGCGTCAAATCATTGCGGCGCGCCATGGTGCTGACGCAAGAGCAATTTGCGGCGCGCTTTCATATCCCGATTGGCACATTACGGGACTGGGAACAGGGACGATCCGAACCTGATCAGACTGCGCGCGCTTATCTTACGGTAATTGCCCATGATCCCGATAACGTCCAGCGGGCATTGTCCATAAGCGCCTGAAAATACCTATCCCAGCAACGCGACCCTCTGGCCCGGCAGCCGCTCCAGACGTCCGGCCAGGTCCAGTTCCAGTAATAAGACCGCAATGGCGGCGGCGCCAAGGCCGGACTGGCGCACCAGTTCGTCGATTTCCACCGGCGTTGGCCCCAGCATTTCCAGAATTTCGGGTCGCGCCCTGTCGATCAGGCGCATATCCAGGACAGGCGGGGATGAGTGGGGCCGATTATCTGGTTCCGCAAAGGGTGTTCGGAGCAGAGGTTGCAGGGCCTCCATTACGTCTTCGGCTGTTTGCACCAGGGTCGCCCCCTGGCGGATCAGGGCATTTCCGCCGCGCGATCTGGGGTCCAGTGGCGATCCGGGCACGACAAACACTTCGCGGCCCTGTTCGCCGGCAAAGCGCGCCGTGATCAGCGATCCTGATTGGGGGGCCGCTTCGATTACAATTACCCCCAGGCTGATCCCGGATATGATGCGGTTGCGCTGCGGAAAATGCCGCGCCTGAGGCTGGGCGCCGGGGGGTAGTTCACATATCAGCACGCCAACTTCGCCAATCTTGTGGTGCAGGGCTTCGTTTTGCGGCGGATAGATCACGTCTATGCCGCCTGCCAGAACGGCTGCCGTGCCACTTTCCAGCGCGCCACTGTGCGCCGCAGTGTCAATACCTCGCGCCAGTCCCGATGCAATCAGCAGCCCGTGCTGTCCCAGCGCGTGGGCCAGATCGCGCGCCATGCGGATACCCGCTGCCGACGCATTGCGCGCCCCTACAATTGCAACTGTGGGGTGTTGTAATAGATGCGCCGCGCCCTTGACGCACAATAGCGGCGGCGGGGCTTCGCTGGCGGCCAGAGCAGGAGGATATTCAGCTTCGCAGGATGCAACATAACGCGCGCCCAGGCGTGCGGCGGCGGCCAGTTCGGCCTCAGCCTCGGCTTGTCCAGCGATACTGATGGCGCTATGGCGCCCCC
>JBEBFX010000045.1:0-18601 GCA_040081735.1 Alphaproteobacteria bacterium
CGGTGTTGACGTAGACGTAAAGACCGGTCTTAAACCAGCCGAGCTGATTGCCATTATCGGCGCATATGATGGCGTGGCAATCCGTTCTTCCAGCAAAGTCACGGCGGATGTCATCGCGGCGGGAAAAAATCTGCGCGTCATTGGCCGCGCAGGCATTGGCGTCGACAATGTGGATGTTCCTGCGGCGACGGCGCGCGGCATTGTGGTGATGAACACGCCTTATGGCAACGCCATCACAACGGCGGAACACGCCATTTCTCTCATGCTGGCGGCGGCCCGGCAAATTCCGGAGGCTAACCAGTCCACCAAGGCGGGCAAGTGGGAAAAGAACCGCTTCATGGGGGTAGAGGTAACAGGCAAAACCCTGGGCATTATAGGCTGCGGGAATATCGGCGCCATCGTTGCCGATCGCGGTCGTGGTTTGCGGATGAAAGTACTGGCCTACGATCCGTTTCTGTCGCCGGAGCGCGCCAAGGAATTGGGAGTTGAGCGGGTTGATCTGGATACGCTGTTCAGGCGCGCTGATTTCATCTCGCTGCACACGCCACTGACGGATCAGACGCGCAATATTATCGATGCCGCCGCTATCGCAAAGATGAAAAAGGGCGTTCGCATTATCAATTGCGCGCGCGGCGGGCTGGTTGTTGAAAAGGATTTGCTGGCGGCCCTCAATTCCGGACAGGTTGCCGCATCGGCGCTTGACGTTTTCGAAGTTGAACCGGCTACCGACAATCCCCTGTTCGCCCATGAGAATGTCATAGCCACGCCCCATCTCGGCGCCTCCACCACCGAGGCGCAGGAAAATGTGGCGCTTCAGGTTGCCGAACAGATGGCGGATTTTCTGATTGATGGCGCCGTGACCAACGCCCTTAATATGCCGTCCCTCAGCGCAGAAGAAGCGGCGCTGCTGGCTCCCTATATGAAACTGGCGGAGCAGTTGGGGATGTTCGCCGGGCAATTGACCGAAGCGGGCATCAAGGAGGTCGAGCTTGAATATGAAGGCGCCGTGGCCGATCTCAATACCAAGGCGCTGACCTCCATGGCCCTGTGCGGACTGCTGACGCCGCTGTTATCAAATGTGAATATGGTGAGCGCCCCATCGGTTGCGCGTGAACGCGGTATACGGGTCAGCGAGACCAAAGGCCCGCAACAGGGGGCCTATCATACCTATATGCGCCTGACTGTGGTTACTGAAATTCAGAGCCGTGGCGTGGCCGGCACATTGTTTGCAGATCGCAATCCACGCATCATCCAGGTCAAGGGGATTGATCTGGAGGCCGAGCTCGGGCCGCATATGCTGTATATCACCAATGAGGACAAGCCGGGCTTTGTGGGCCGCCTGGGTACGGTACTGGGTGAAGCGGGCGTGAATATCGCAACCTTTCATCTTGGCCGCGAGAAAGCCAACGGCAACGCCATCGCACTGATCGAGGTAGATGAGGCGATCAGTGATTCCGTGCTGGCCAAGGTGCGCGCCATCCCGCTGGTGGTGCAGGCCAAGGCGCTTAATTTCTAGTTTGATCTGGGATATAGTTGTTTTCTTTGCCGCCCCCGCGAAAGCCGTTGGGGCAGCTTTTGGCGCGTGTTTAAGATTTTTCCTGAGGAATTAAATGGCGAATGTGGTGGTGGTCGGCGCCCAGTGGGGTGACGAAGGAAAAGGCAAGATTGTCGACTGGCTGTCTGAACGCGCCGAGGTTGTCGTGCGCTTTCAGGGCGGGCACAATGCCGGACACACGCTGGTTGTTGACGGCAAGGTGTATAAACTCAGCCTGTTGCCCTCGGGCGTGGTGCGCCAGTCAAAACTGTCGGTAATCGGCAATGGGGTTGTTGTCGATCCATGGGCGCTGCTCGATGAAATTGCCCGCCTGAAAGAGCAGGGGGTTGATGTCACCCCGCAAAATCTGCGTCTGTCAGAAACCGCTGCGCTGATCCTGCCCATTCACCGCGAACTGGACGAAATACGCGAAGACAGCAACAGCGGCACAAAGATCGGCACCACACGGCGCGGCATCGGCCCGGCTTACGAGGATAAAGTCGGCCGCCGCGCCCTGAGGGTGATTGACCTTTCCGACCGCGAAGTCATTGAAAGCCGTGTCGATGCGATGCTGGCGCATCACAATGCGCTGCGCCGGGGCATGGGCAAGCCGGAATTTGATCGCGACGTGCTGATCGCCTCGCTGCTGGAAATCGCGCCGAAGATACTGCCTTTTGCCGACACCGTATGGCGCACCCTGGGCGAGGCGCGCCGTCAGGGTAAACGCATTCTGTTTGAAGGCGCCCAGGGCGCGATGCTGGACGTGGATCATGGCACCTATCCGTTTGTCACCTCGTCCAACACGGCGGCAGGCCAGGCGGCGGTCGGCAGCGGCATCGGCCCCAGCGCGCTGGATTATGTGCTGGGTATTACCAAAGCCTATACGACCCGCGTCGGCGGCGGCCCGTTTCCAACCGAGCAGCACAATGAGATCGGCAGGGGGCTGGGAAGCCGCGGCAAGGAATTTGGCACGGTTACCGGGCGGCCGCGCCGGTGCGGCTGGTTTGATGCGGTAATGGTGCGTCAGGCGCTGAAGACGGGGGGCATTCACGGCATTGCTCTGACCAAGCTGGATGTGCTGGACGGCATGGATGAACTGAAGGTGTGCGTCGGTTATCGTCTGGACGGCAAGGTCATCGACTATCTGCCCGGCACCCAGGGCGCGCAGGCCCGCGTCGAACCGGTCTATGAAACCATGGAAGGCTGGACCCAGAGCACCGAGGGCGCCCGCAGCTGGGCGCAACTGCCGGCCAGCGCCGTTAAATATATCCGCCGCATCGAGGAACTGATCGAGGCGCCGGTAGCGATGCTTTCCACCAGCCCGGAACGCGAGGACGTGATTCTGGTTCACGATCCGTTTACGGATTGACTGTCAGCTACTTCCGCACGCCCTCCCGGGCGGAGCGGCGCATGGCGCGTTGCAGTTTTTCGAAGGCGCGCACCTCGATCTGGCGCACACGTTCGCGGCTGATATTGTATTCCTGGCTTAGATCCTCAAGGGTGGCCGGCTCTTCACGCAACCGGCGGGCGGTCAGAATATCTTTTTCGCGCCCGGTCAGGTGCTGCAGCGCTTCTTCAAGCAGGGCATGGCGAATTTTGAACTCCTCGCTATCGCCCAGTTCCGCCTCCTGATTGGGCTTGTCATCGACAAGCCAGTCCTGCCACTCGCCATCGGCGTCCATGCGCAGCGGCGCGTTCAGCGAATTATCCTGCCCCGCCAGGCGCTGGTTCATATTGGTGACTTCCTGCTCGGACACGCTCAGCTTCTGGGCGATCAGGGCTACCTGTTCGTGGGTCATGTCGCCTTCATCGAGCGCCTGTATCTGGTTTTTTACCCGGCGCAGATTGAAGAACAGTTTTTTCTGGGCGGCTGTGGTTCCGATTTTCACCAGGCTCCAGGACCGTAAAATATATTCCTGAATGGCGGCGCGTATCCACCACATGGCGTAGGTCGACAGGCGGAAGCCCTTTTCCGGCTCAAACCGCTTCACGGCCTGCATCAGGCCCACATTGCCTTCGGAAATCACTTCGCCCACCGGAAGTCCATAGCCGCGATAGCCCATGGCCATTTTGGCGACAAGGCGCAAATGGCTGGTCACCATTTTATGGGCGGCTTCACTGTCTCCGTGTTCACGCCAGCGCTTGGCAAGCATATATTCCACTTCCGGATCAAGCACGGGGAATTGCCGGATTTCCTGCAAATAGCGCGAAAGCCCGCCATCAGGGGTCAGTACCGGCAATGTCGATTTTTCACTCGTTTCTGACATACCCACTCTCTACGCACAAAAGATAGCCGGGGTCACATCCAGCACCCTGAAACCCGGTTATAGACTGAAGTCACTCTAATATAGGAAGTTTACCATTCATTTACAGCGCTTCATGTTAATTTTATATTCGCCTCAGGGCTTCAAGCAGCATGGCCATATCCTCTGGTAACGCACTGTCAAAACTTATAAATTTTTCAGATACCGGATGAACGAACCCCAGACTGGCGGCATGCAGGGCCTGCCGGTTGAGGTTGGCAATCGCCTGCCGGGCAGTATCCGGCAATCCCTTCGCCCTGCTGCGGCCCCCGCCATATACCGGATCGCCGGCGATGGCATGGCTGATATGGGTCATATGCACCCTGATCTGGTGGGTACGGCCAGTTTCCAGACGGCAGCGCACCAGGCTGATATCGGGATTATGCGGATCCCCAAAACACTGCAAAGTCTCATAATTGGTAATCGCCTCGCGGCCGCCATTTGGACGAACGGCCATCTTCTGGCGGTTTGACGGGCTGCGGCCAATCCGGGTGACAATTCGGCCGGTGGCCGGACGTGGGGCGCCCCACACGAACGCCAGATAGCTGCGCAGAACCGTATGGGCGGCGAATTGTCCGGCAAGTCCGGCATGGGCGCGGTCATTTTTGGCCGCCACCAGCAGGCCGCTGGTCTGTTTATCCAGTCTGTGCACAATGCCGGGCCGCCGCACCCCGCCGATTCCCGACAGGCTATCGCCGCAGTGGGACAGCAGCGCGTGCACCAGTGTGCCGTGCCAGTTACCGGCGGCGGGATGCACGACCAGACCTGCGGGTTTATCAATGACGATCAGATCATCGTCTTCATAGACGACATTCAGGGGGATGGCTTCGGGTTCAGGTGCGGCATCGACCACGGCAGGTATGGTGATATAAAAGGTGTCGCCGGGTTTGACCCTGTAGGATGCGTCGTCTATCGTGCGCCCGCTTTGTCTAACCTGACCCGCCGCCAGCAGCGCCTGTATCCGGGAGCGGCTGAGTTCCGCAATATGTTCGCTCAGCCATTTGTCCAGCCGTGCGCCGCCCTGGGTGACGGTGAGAGTCAGTGCACCTTGTTTGATCGGATTATTCATGTCTCAACCAGTGACGCAAAACTATCGCGGGCTCAAGGCCGCTGTGATCATCATGGGGGTGTTGCTTGTGCTTGGCTCCATCGCACTGGTTGTAGGAATGGTGCGTCAGGCAGGCCGGATCGCCGATCATTTTGACGATAAGGCGTTGCAGGAAATCACCCTGCCGCAGGAATTGGCGGGTAAGGTGGTTCACATGCAGGTAGAAAACGGACGGCTGGTTTTACTGGTTGAACGCGGCGGCGGACAAAAAATTATAATCCTCGACATGGCAAGCGGGAAAGTTATCACAACCCTTAACCCCGCCGAAACGCCGCCATGAGCCGCCATGGCTTGCACATCAGCCTGGCCGATATAAGCCGCATCGAAGCCATTGCAAAATCGGAGTTGCCGCGCGAATGCTGCGGCATAATGCTGGGATCGCTATCCGGGAATGGCTGGGTTGTTTCAGGCATCGAGGAAAGCCGCAATGTTGCGGATCAGGATCGTAATGACCGGTTTGAAATCGATCCGGCGCTATTGCTGAGAATACAAAAAGCGGCCAGACTCGGCCTACCCCGCATGATCGGTGTGTATCATTCCCATCCCAATGGCGGCGCCGAACCTTCCCAAACGGACATGGCTACGGCGTGGCAGACCGGAATGATCTGGCTAATCACGGCGGTTGGTCTTGAACGGATCGAAACACGCGCTTATCTGCGTGAGGCGGCGGGCTTTGTTCCAGTACCGCTGCAAATTATGGAAACAGGATCATGAGCGCCATCTTTACAAGTGATAATCAGGCCCCGATAGCGCCCCAGATAATGGCCGCCATACTGAAAGCCAATGAGGGCAGGGCGCCTTCCTACGGGGCGGATGACATTACCGCACGCCTGCAACCGCTTTTCACGAAAGTTTTCGAAACTGATTTACGGATTTTTCCCGTAACAACGGGGACCGCCGCCAATGCGCTGGCGCTGGCTATGCTGACACCGCCATGGGGTACAATTTTCTGCCATCACGAATCGCATATCGCGACCGATGAATGCGGCGCGCCTGAATTTCATACATCTGGGGCGAAACTGCACCTGCTGCCCGGTGATCATGGGCGTCTGACACCTGAAATATTGTCGCGCTGTCTCAGGGATAACCCGCCAGGGGATCAGCATCAGACCCAACCAGCGGTGATAAGCCTGAGCCAGGTGACAGAAGCGGGCACTGTGTACCGGCCAGACGAGATTGTGGCGCTGACCGCGATTGCCCGGCGCCACAAGCTGTATGTGCATATGGACGGGGCGCGGTTTGCCAATGCCGTTGTGTCATTGAATTGCTCGCCTGCTGATCTAAGCTGGCGTGCAGGGGTGGACGTGCTTTCGTTCGGGGCGACTAAAAATGGCGCCCTGGCGGCCGAAGCGGTTGTGTTTTTTAACCCGGCACTGTCGGAAAATTTCCTGTTCCGGCGCAAACGGGCAGGGCATCTGGTGTCCAAAATGCGGTTTCTTTCCGCACAGTTGGAGGCCTATCTGGAAAACGGCTTATGGCTTGAACTGGCGTCCAACGCCAATGTCCAGGCAGCGCGGCTTGCCGATGGGTTGCACGCGATCCCGAACGTGGAAATATTGCATCCGGTTCAGGCCAATGAAATTTTTGCGCGTATTCCACCCGAAATGATCAAGCCTCTGCGTGATCAGGGCTTCGGCTTTCATGTCTGGGGACGCGAGGATGAGGGAATTATCCGCCTGGTTACGGCATTCGATACAAAACCCGGCGAGGCGGATCAGTTCGTCCGCGCTGTCCGGGCTTTGAGTTAGATGTTGTAATTTACGAAGCGCGAACCTGCACCAGAAAGCGATGAACTTCTGTGCGCAGTTTGTCCGCCTCCGTGCTTAAGCTTCCTGCGGCCGACACGACGGCGATTGCTGCTTCGCTGGTCTCATCGTTGGCCGCCTGCACGGCGGCGATATTGGCCGATACATCACGGGTTGACGAGGCGGCCTGCTGGGTGTTCTGTGAAATTTCCTGGGTTGCGCTGCTCTGCTGGCGCACGGCTGAAGCAACAGAAGTCACAGAATTACTCATTTCGCTGATTGTTTCACGTATGGTTGCAATCGCCTCCAGGGCTTTTGAGGAAACATTCTGCATTTCCTCGATCTGATCGGAAATTTCCATGGTTGCCTCGGCCGTCTGTTTGGCGAGATTTTTCACCTCGGATGCAACCACGGCAAACCCTTTGCCGGCCTGCCCGGCGCGCGCCGCTTCGCTGGTGGCGTTGAGCGCCAGCAGATTGGTTTGTCTGGCGATATGATTGATGAGATCGACGACCTTGCCAATTTTGACGGCCGTTTCGGAAAGTACGATCATGGTCTGGTTGGTCGCTTCGGCGCGTTCAACAGCAGAGAGAGCAACTTCATTCGAATGCGTCATCTGTTTTTCGATTTCATTGATCGAATAATTGAGTTCTTCCGATGCGGCGGCAACTGTCTCGACATTACCGCTTGCGCTTGAAGCCGCAGTACTGACCTGATCGCTGCGGTCACGCGCCAGGGCCGCTATGCCGGACATTTGCTCCGCCGTCTGTTTCATAGTGAGAGAGCCTGTGGATACGCTCTTAACAATCAGGCCAACAGTATCTTCAAAACTGGCGGCCAGCGCCTCCATTGCCTGGCGTTTTTCTTCGGCCGCGCGAAGGCGTGTTTCGTCACGCTCCACTTTGGCGCGCCCGACCTCAATGGCGTTTTCCTTGAAAACCTGAACGGCGGATGACATATCCCCAATTTCATCATGGCGATCCTGAAAGGGAATTTCCACAGTCAGGTCTCCGGCTGCGAGTGTGCGCATGGAACTGCCCATGGCGCGAAGGGGGCGTGTGACACTATGTCCGACATAATAGAAAGCGATAAAGGCCACGGCCGCGACACTGATAATGGACAATATCAGCAGGGTAAATTCACTGCCGGAAATGCGCCCGGAGACCGATGCGACACCTGTCTGCACGTCCGTCCGGCCCTCGGCAACCTGACGGTTTGCTATTGCGGTCAGCTGTTCGGCATTGTTCTGCACCTCGTTCAATGAAATATGGGTGCGATTGGCCGCGTCGAGCACTTTCATGCTTTGGTCAAACAGATCATTTTCCGCATCGCCCAATCGCGTTAGGATGTCAATGGCGTTTGTAAGCGCGTCCCGTTTGGCCACCCATTCCGGGGATTGTTTCGCGGCAATTTCGCCCATAGCCACCATCCCGCTTCCAACGGCGCCGATCGCTATTATAAAGCGCTTGTTGACATCGTTAATGGCGTCAGGATTGCTTAACCCTGCGCCTTCCGCCAGCAGGCCGACGGCCAGATTCGTGTTAGAGACGACATCGGAGATGCCTTGCAGAGTGCTTATTTGTTCTTGCAGTAACAGCGCCCTGTCATCGGCGGAACGCGCTTCACTAGCGCTGGCCGCATCCGCGCCTGCGGCAGCTGTATCCGGGTTATTATTGGCGGCATTGGCGTCTTCTGATCCGGCAAAAAGTTCTTCCATGGCTGCAAACAGGGCGTCATTTGCAATTCGGGAAAAATATTCGCTCGACTTGAGTATTTCTGTATGGGTCGTGCGAGATTTCTGTACGGTCTCGCTCAGGAGCTTCTGACGGCTCAGGGTTTCAGAAACAAGATCATCAAGGGTTTTGATTTGACCTGACAGTTTGCTGACTAGCGACGAAATTTTTTCTGCGTCTTGGTTTCCAGTTTCCGCAGACACCAATTTAATATCTTTAGATAATTTCTGAACAGATCTGGTCACTTTGCCGCGCAGTTCCGCGCGCGATGTTTCATCTTTCGCAGTGGCTAACATGCGCATGTTAATAGAAATTTGATTGGCGTCTAGGGCCATTTCGAATGCTTTGGTCATTCCTCCAATGTCGTGCTCCACGACATTGGAAAAAGTTTTCTCAATTAGGCGGAACGAATTGAACGACACCAGGCAGGCAACCAGGGTCAACACACCCACGATTGTATAGGTAGCCAGCAATTTTGCCTGAATGCTGAGCTTGGATAGCCCGAGGCTGCGGGACAGCAGCCCCTTATCTATTACCCAATCAAAGGCGTTTTGGATTTTCCTGATTACGTTCTGATGCGTCATGATTTTCCCCCGGGTTTTGTGCGTTGCGAAGTGGATATTTTTAACAACTCTTGATTGTATTTCACTCACTTCGGCCCGTTTTTTTCAACTTCCATATCCATGGTTGCGTTTAGGCAACGTAAATCTTTTTTGTTAATAACAGGTAAATCGGACGGAACACCCACAGGTGAGGCGTGCGCCGGATTGCCGTTTATATTTCACTCTTGTCCCGAGTGTACTGCAATAGACATATAGTTTAGAATATTTATAACCATACATTGATTTAGTAATAGTTAATATAAACTATTATAATTACTGTATTTAATAAGTATTATGCCATATTATAATAATATAAATATCAATTAAATTGTATAAATTTTATAATGTCCTCATTGTTATGCATAATAAGGCCAACGCGTACGTTGGATTGGGGTGGCCAATGGATATCAGTATTTTTATCGAAACAGCAGATTGCTACAGAAATTACCGGGATGTCCGCGTAAGGAGGTAACATCTCCTGACTGGCATTTTCCCGGCAGGGACGAAGCGCGAAATTTGTTCGCTCTCTTACGTTGCATGCAGATAGACCGGCATGGACTCTTGCCGCTGATCTGCGCCATAAAGTGGCTACAGATATCTGTACCAAACATAACAAAAGGGGAGCCTTGGATGAGTATCAAGGGAAAGGCCTATATTGCGGGGATTTATGAACATCCCACGCGTGTGGCGCTGGGCAAGACATTGCCGCAACTGCATGCGGAACTGGCAAAGGGCGTGCTGGCCGATGCGGGATTAAGCAAAGACGACGTGGACGCCTATTATTGCGCAGGCGATGCGCCCGGCATGGGCGGCATTGATATGATCGAATATATGGGCCTCAATAATATCCGCCAGATCGACAGCACGGAGACCGGCGGCTCAAGCTATGTCATCCATGTCAATCACGCGGCCCAGGCCATTGCGGCCAGTCACTGCAAGGTGGCGCTGGTCACCCTGGCGGGCCGTCCGTCGGCGGACCAGAAAGAAGCCGTGCAGATGCGCGGCGGCGGCGAACCGGCGTCATCGTCAGGGTTTGAAGCCCCTTTCCGGCCTTCCATCGTCAATATGTACGCCATGTGCGCCCGGCGGCACATGTACGAATTTGGCACCACCAGCGAACAGCTGGCCTGGATCAAGGTCGCGGCTTCGCACCACGCCCAGTATAACGAGCACGCCCTGCGCCGCGAAGTGGTGACGGTCGAAGACGTCATCAATTCACCGATGATCGCATCGCCCCTGCATCGCTATGACTGCTGCGTCATCACCGATGGCGGCGGCGCCGTGCTGGTTGTAGCGCCCGAAATCATGAAACAGCTGAAGCGTCCCGCCGTAAAAATTCTTGGCGCGGGCGAGGCGTCCAAGCATCTGATGGGCGGCAAGGTGGATTTGACCTATTCCGGTGCGCGCTGGTCCGGGCCGAAGGCGTTTGAAGAGGCGGGCGTCACCCAGAAGGACATCAAATACGCGTCCATCTATGACAGCTTCACCATCACGGTTCTGGAAACCCTGGAAGATCTGGGCTTCTGCGAAGTAGGCAAGGGCGGCAAGTTTGTTTCCGACGGCAATCTGATTTCCGGCGTTGGCAAGCTGCCGTTCAACACCGATGGCGGCGGCCTGTGCAACAATCATCCGGGCAATCGCGGCGGCATGACCAAGGTGCTGGAGGCCGTCCGCCAAATCCGCGGCGAAGCGCATCCAAAAGTGCAGGTGCCAAATTGCGATATTGCATTGGCGCATGGCACCGGCGGCCTGCTGGGCGCGCGGATGGGAAGTGCAACCGTTATTCTGGGGAATCAGGACTCATGAGTGAAACAAAACCAAAAGTACGCGCCCCCCGGGTCAATCACGAAACCAAGGCGTTTTGGGATGCGACCGCACTGGGAAAATTACATGTCGGCAAATGCGACGATTGCGGCGAGCATTATTACTATCCGCGTCCGCTGTGCCCTTTCTGTTTCAGCGATAAGACACGTCTCGCGCTGTGTTCGGGCAATGCCGTGATCTACAGCTTCAGCGTCAACGAAGGCAGGGAACCCTATACCATCGCCTACGTGACTCTGGAAGAAGGGCCGACCATCCTGACCAATATCGTCGAATGCGATTTCTCCAAACTGGCCATCGGCCAGAAGGTCAAGCTGGTGTTCTATGACACCGGCGCAGGCAATGCGGTAGCGATGTTTACGCCTGTGTAATTATCAATGTTGTCATTCCGGGCGCAGCGAAGAATCACGTTGAGATAGCCTGAGATCCTTCGCCTGTGGCTCAGGATGACAGGGCATCGATCAGGGCTGGCGGTTAACACCACCAGCCCTTTTTCTTGTGCGTTTGTCATGTTGGGAATAGCCTTGCTGCTATCAGACACAAGAAGGACCATGGGGATGGATTTTGAACTGCCGGAAGAAAACCGGATGCTGCGCGATCTGGTGACAAAATTTGTCGCCAACGAATTGATGCCGCTGGAAAACCGCATTCTTGAACGCGAGGCCAACGGCAAACACGCGATCCTGACACCGGAAGAAGCGGCGCCTCTTCATAAAAAATGCAGGGAGCTTGGCCTCTGGGGCCTGGATGTTCCGGAATCAATGGGCGGCGCGGATATCGGCGCCGTGGCTAAAATGTGCGTCAGCGAGGAACTGGCTTACACTATTACGCCGTTCACGTTTCCGCCGGATTCGCCTAATCTGCACATGCTGATTGCAACCGCGAACGAGGATCAGCGCAAGCGTTATCTGGAACCCTATGCGCGCGGCGAAACCGTATCGGCCATCGCCATATCAGAACCGGGCGCAGGGGCCGATCCGTCGGGAATGAAAACCCGCGCCGACAAACGCGGCGCCAAATGGGTCATCAACGGCCAGAAAATCTGGATCAGCCGGATGCGTGAATCTGACTTCACCATTGTCATGGCGGTAACCGATCAGGAAAAACGCGCGCGTGGCGGCATCACGGCGTTTCTGGTGGATCAGGATAATCCGGGCATGCGGGTGGCGCGCGACATTCCCATCATGGGCGGACACCGCACGGCTGAAGTGCTGTTTGAGGAGTGCGAGGTGGATGAGGCGCAGGTGCTGGGCAAAATAGGCGATGGCTTTGGGCCGATGCAGCTGCGCCTGACTGTGCGGCGTCTGGAAATCGGCGCCTGGTCTGTGGGAATTGCCCGGCGCGCGCTGGATATGCTGATCGCGCATGCGAATATGCGGGTGACGTTTGGCGAAAAGCTGGCGGACCGGCAATCTATTCAATGGTGGATCGCTGACGCCGCGACGAAAATTCACGCGACGCGGTTAATGGTGCAACAGGCGGCCTGGAAACTGGAAAAGGGCGAGGATGTGCGCATTGAGGCCTCGATGATCAAGGTGTATGGCACCGAGATGGTGGCCGAAGTGGTCGATCACGCCATGCAGGCCCACGGGGCGATGGGGTTGGCGATGGAATTTCCGCTGCAATATATGTACAAAAAGGTGCGGGCGTTCCGGGTGTTTGAAGGCCCGTCCGAAGTGCACCGCTGGGTGGTGGCGCGGCGTTTGCTGGCTGGCGGAAAAATCTGATTTGAAAGCAAGCGACGGAGTGTGAAAGCCGGGAGTGTGGGGCATATAAGTGGTCTGTTTACGCTAGAGGTAAGGATCACGGCTATGGATGTATCTTTGAGTGATGATGATGCGATGCGCTGGCGGATGGTGATGGCGCGGGATCGCGATGGCGATGGCCAGTTTTATTATTCGGTGCGCACGACCGGTGTATATTGCCGTCCTTCCTGCGCCGCCCGGCTGGCGCGGCGCGAGAATGTCCAGTTTCATTCCAGTTGCGATGCTGCGGTGCGCGCCGGCTTTCGCCCCTGTAAACGCTGCAAGCCGGATCAGCCCTCCATGCTTGAAACGCACCGGACCAAGGTGATTGCCGTTTGCCGGCTGATCGAGACGGCGGACGAGCCGCCAAATCTCCAGTCACTGGCCGAATGGGTCGGGCTCAGCCGCTATCACTTTCATCGGATCTTCAAATCTGTCGTAGGCGTCACGCCCAAGGCGTACGCCGATGCGCACCGCGTCAACAAGGTGCGCGACCGGCTCAGGAACGGCGGCTCGGTGACCGAGGCGATCTATGATTCAGGCTATAATTCCAACGGCCGTTTCTATGCCAATTCTACTGAGGTTCTGGGCATGACCCCAACCCGGTTCCGCGCCGACGGCAAAAACACCTGCATCCGTTTTGCCATAGGCGAATGCTCGCTAGGCTCGTTTCTGGTCGCCGCCACGGACAAGGGCGTATGCGCCATTTTGCTCGGGGATGATCCCGGCGCATTGCTGCGCGATCTGCAGGATCGCTTTTCACAAAGCCGTCTGGTTGGCGGCGACGCGGATTTTGAACAGACGGTGGCCAAGGTGCTCAGCCTGATCGAAACACCGGCACTGGGTCTTGATCTGCCCCTGGACATTCGCGGCACCGCGTTTCAGCAACGGGTTTGGCAGGCGTTGCGCGATATTCCGTCTGGTGAAAAAGCCAGCTACGCAGATATTGCAAAACGTATCGGATCACCCAAATCCGTACGGGCGGTTGCAGGTGCCTGCGCTGCGAACCACATTGCTGTCGCCATACCCTGCCACCGGGTGGTGCGCAAAAGCGGCGATCTGTCCGGCTATCGCTGGGGCATTGCACGTAAGCAGGCCTTGCTGCAACGTGAAGCCAGCGAATGATCAGCATCGATTGGAGTCAGATTGAACAGCATCTGGACGCCCGGGGATGGGCTGTGGTCAAGGGGTTGCTGACTGTGGTGCAATGCCGCGATGTTGCCCAGTTGTTTGACAACGGGAAAATTTTCCGCAGCCATGTCCACATGGCCCGCCATGGCTTTGGGCGGGGTGAATATAAATATTTTTCCTATCCGTTGCCCGGCCTGATTGCGGAGCTGCGCACCACTCTGTATCCGTATTTATCCCGGATCGCCAACCGCTGGAATACGGCAATGGATTTTGATGTGGGCTATCCGGCCACGCATGCGGAATATAGACAGCAATGCCTGGACGCCGGACAAGCGCGGCCCACGCCGTTGCTGTTAAAATATGGGCCGGGCGATTACAATCGCCTGCATCAGGATTTGTATGGCGAACTTGTGTTTCCACTGCAACTCACCGTGCTGCTTTCAAATCCCGAAAATGATTTTACCGGCGGTGAATTCGTGCTCACGGAACAGCAGGCCAGAATGCAATCCCGCCCCACGGTAGCGCCATTGTATCAGGGCGACGGCGTAATCTTTGCCGTGCGGCAGCGGCCAGTGCAAACCGCACGAGGCTTCAGCCGTGTTAACATACGCCACGGGGTTAGCGAAATCCGCAGCGGCAACCGCCATGCGCTGGGAATAATTTTTCATGACGCAAAATGAATTCAGTTTTGGTGCTTATTACGCTGTCATCCTGAGCGAAGCGAAGGATCCCAATTGCATAACCAGAGATCCTTCGCTTCGCTCAGGATGACAGCGTTATCAAACCGGGTAAGAAGTTGAGAATAACAGACGGCGCATTTGTTCTTTATGGCTTTGCAGTGGAGCGAACCGAAGCTCTGTGCGCCGCAGTTCAATCCATCGTTGAACAAGCGCCATTCCGGCACATGACTGTACCCGGCGGGCATAGCATGTCGGTGGCGATGACCAATTGCGGCAGGGCCGGCTGGGTCAGTGACCGCAGAGGATATCGCTACGCGGCATCCGATCCGGCGACAGGCGCGCCATGGCCGCAGATGCCGGAATGTTTTGTAAAAATCGCTGCCGGGGCGGCGGCGCAGGCGGGCTATGTCACATTCCTGCCTGATGTATGCCTGATCAATCACTATCAGCCCGGCGCCCGGATGGCCCTGCATCAGGACAGGGACGAGCGTGATTTTACGGCGCCAATTGTGTCTGTATCGCTTGGCGCGCCGGCGACATTTCTGTTCGGGGGCCTGTCCCGCAAGGATAAACCCCTGCGTATTCCGCTCGCCCATGGCGACGTAGTGGTTTGGGGCGGGCCGGCGCGTCTGGCGTATCACGGGGTTGCGCCCCTGAAACAGGGTGCGGACCGGATTAATCTGACATTTCGTAAGGCGTTGTAACTGCTGGTTTGTGCTATAGACATTTGACAAAGCCTCAGTCAGGTGTTCACTCTTATCCCATCAAAAATCTGAAACTCAAGGGAGCGCTGTCTATGAAATTCGGTATATTTTATGAACTGCAATTGCCCAAGCCGTGGAATCCCGGCGACGAGCACAAACTGTTTCACGAAGCCCTGGAGCAGGTGGTGCTGGCCGATAAACTGGGCTTTGATCACGCCTGGGAAGTTGAGCATCATTTTCTGGAGGAATATTCCCACGCCTCGGCGCCGGAAGTATTTCTGTCCTTCGCCGCTGCGCAAACCAAGAATATCCGCATCGGTCAGGGTATCCGTCAGGTCATTCCGAAATATAATCATCCGGCCCGCACCGCCGAGGTGATTGCGACCATGGATATATTGTCAAATGGCCGGGTTGAGTTTGGCATCGGCGAAAGCGCCACTCGTCTTGAACTTGGCGGTTTTGGCATACGCGCCAAGGATAAGCGCCGCATGAGCCTTGAGGCCGCCGAACAGATCGCAAATATGCTGGTGCTTGACCCCTATCCCGGCTTCGAGGGAGAATTTTTCTCCATGCCGTGCCGCAATGTGGTGCCAAAACCGATGCAACTGCCACACCCGCCGATGTGGATCGCCTGCACCAATCGCGACACGATCAAGGTTGCGGCGCGCAACGGGCTTGGCGCGCTGGCGTTTTCGTTCATCGATCCCGAAGAGGCTAAAGCCTGGTCGGATATTTACTACGACATTATCAAGTCCGAAGAATGCGTGCCGATCGGGCACAGTGTAAACGCCAATATCGCGCTGGTGTCGAATTTCTCCCTGCATCAGGATCGCGCCGAAGCGATCCGGCGCGGCCATGAAGGCTTTGAGTTTTTCTCCTACGCAATGAACGCGCTGGTTACCCAGGACACCATTCCGGGCCGTATGAACCTCTGGGCCGAATATCTGAAAGCGCGCGGCGACCGAACAGAAAAAGTCATCGCAGAAGCAAAAGAGCCGAATTTCCCGAAGACTGGCATCGGCACGCCCGACGATATGAAAAAGCACCTGCGCGCTTTCCAGGAAGTCGGCATTGATCAGGTGATTTTCCTGCAACAGGCGGGCCGTAACAAACACGCGCATATCTGTGAATCGCTGGAACTGTTCGCCAAAGAAGTCATGCCCGAATTCAAGGCAGACGCGGCCGCGCGTCTTGCGAAAAAGCAGGCGGAACTTGCCCCCTATATCGCGGCTGCCCTGAAGCGCAAAAAGTATATGGTGGTGCCGCCGGATGAAGAGATTCCGCTGGTGCGGGCATCCGTGGCGTCAACGCCTTATGGCCTCAAGGAATAACGGAGCAATGCCCATTTGCTGACGCCCCCTGAACTCTAAACTATCAGGGGGCGTCAGCGCCCTTCCATGATTGACGGATCTGGCGGTCAAACCGTGAGGAAATGAGCATGACATTGACACAACAGGTGACACCGGACGCCTTCGCAGCACTTTGTGCAGCTGATGGAGAGTTTCTGATTGCAGCGCGCTATTGGACCGGCGGCTTCCGGCTTGTCATCGGACAGCATGTTTCAGGATTGACGGTGGAGGCGGGAAAACCGCTGGCGGCTGTACCGGATGAAGCGCCCGGGGTTATTACCCTGACGGCGCAGCAAGAGGATTGGAGCCTGTTGCTTGCGGCCAAACCGCCCCGATTTTTTAATGACATCTTCAATCTGGTTTCGGCCCGGCGCATGCAGATCAAAGCCGATCAGGTTGTGTACGCTCAATATTATCCTGCGCTGATGCGCGCGGTGGAATTGCTGCGTCCCGCCCTTGCCACGGCCCCTTACGCCGTAAAAGCGCCGGACGTCCGGCATCTGTTTGATAGCCCGGTGGGCAGATATATCCATCTCGATCTGGCCGGTCAGGATTACCGGATCTATTTTGAAGAGGCCGGGCATGGTATTCCGATGGTCCTGCAACATACCGCCGGCAGCCATGGCGCCCAGTGGCGGCATCTGTTCGAATGCAAGGAAATCACTGGTCACTTCCGGCTGATTGCCTACGATCTGCCGTTTCATGGCAAATCCATTCCTCCCGTTGGGCCAAAATGGTGGGCGGAAGAATACAAATTAACCGCGCCATTTTTGCGATCGGTCCCGGTAATGCTTTCACGCGCGTTGCAGCTTGACCGGCCGGTATTCATGGGATGTTCTGTAGGTGGTTTGCTGGCGCTTGATCTTGCGCGCCACCACCCGGACGTTTTTCGCGCGGTTATCGCACTTGAAGGCAGCCTGAGAATTGGCGGCGATAAGGACCTGCCGGGCATTGCAGAATTCTGGCATCCCAAGATTAGCAACGAATATAAGGGACGTCTGATGAACGGGATTATGAGCCCGGTGTCGCCCGAAGCCTACCGCAAGGAAACTTCTCAGGTTTATGCATCCGGCTGGCCTCCGGTGTTTTTGGGCGATCTGAACTATTATTTCGGGTTGGATCTGCGTGACGAGGCCGCATTGATCGACACCCGAAAAGTTGGCGTTCATATATTATCCGGGGAATATGATTCCAGCGGAACAATGGAACTGGGCAAGGCCGCCCATGAGGCGATAGCCGGATCAACCTGGGCGGGCATGGACGATATGGGGCATTTTCCCATGTCGGAAAACCCGGAATTATTCATCGAATATCTGCTGCCCGTGCTTGAGAAAATCAAGGCAAAGGCAGGCGTCTAACCACACTGGCTAGGGCGGGATAACACTCAACTGTGCTGGCGGATAAATTCCAGCACAGCGGCGTTGAATGCGTCCGGCGCTTCGATATTGCAGGCATGCCCTCCGTCTACACCGACCACTTTTATTCCGGGAATGTTCTCCTCGGCATATTTTCTGTGCGGCGCGAAGCGTTCCTCCTTTTCACCGGCGACCAGCAATGTCGGCACTTTCGTGGCGTGCACGATTTCGGCAAGCGAGGCGTTGGGCGAGGTCATCTGAAACAGATTGGCTATGCCCGCCGGATTCAGAAGGTGCGCATCGGCCATCAGTTCCTCTTGTGCGCCGGGCGGCAGGCGTTTGGCGTGGATGGGATGGATGCGCATGCGCTTCAGGCCTTCCTGACCGTTTTTCGCCAGGTTGCCGGCAAGCCTGTTCACGTCTGCATAGATTTCCTGCACCTTTTCCGGCGTGGCCAGCGCAGAGGTGGAATTGGTAAAAATTTGCCCTTTAACGCGCTCGGGATAGAGCAGGGAATAACGCAAGGTCACGGTCGCGCCGAAGGATTGTCCGCATACAAACCATTGCTCCGCGCCCAGTTCACGGCGTATCTGCTCGACCTGCGCCGCCATAGCTTCCGGTTCGTACATGACGGGGTCGCTGGGGCTGGGGGAGCGTCCGTGGCCCCATAGCTCCATGACAACAGGCCGGGCCTGCCTGGCCAGCGCCGCCAGATTGCGGGTCCACTGGGCGCGGCTAGATAACATGCCATGCAGCAGCAACAGGTACGGCCCGTTACCTTCATGGACTTC
>JBEBFX010000203.1:0-5222 GCA_040081735.1 Alphaproteobacteria bacterium
TGCTGGCGCGCTACATGCAAATTCTGTCGCAGGAATTATGCGCTGAACTGGAAGGCAAGGCGATCAATATCCACCATTCATTCCTGCCCAGTTTCAAGGGCGCCCAGCCGTATCAGCAGGCCCACAAACGGGGCGTCAAACTGATCGGGGCCACGGCGCATTTCGTCACCCCCGATCTGGATGAAGGCCCGATTATCGAACAGACGGTCGAGCGCATTGACCACAGCTACACCGCCGAGGCAATGGCCGCCGCCGGACGCGATATGGAAAGCCTGGTGCTGGCGCGCGCCGTGCGCTGGCTGGCGGAACAACGGGTGTTTCTGAATGGCAATAAAACCGTGGTGTTCAGATAGCGCAATGCAATCCCGCCTGTTGCGGTTTCCAATGTCATAAAACCCGTGCATGATGGACTGGAATTATTTCCGGGCAACCGGCGGATGGAATTTGTATGACACAGGCGCGGAGCAGCCGCATACCCTTGCGGGACACCCTTGAAGTAGAGTTGGCGGACATTCAGTTCTCCCGGACGGCAAATGCCTCGGTCGCTGCGGCCTGCGGGCGCTGGGTTATTTCTGAACTGCAAACAGTGGACGCAGCACTACGGCAATGGCGTCCGGCGGGGCCGCAGGCCGTGCTTTTCGATCTTGGCGCGCTGGAGCGGCTGGATACCGCCGGCGCCTGGATATTGCACCGGAGCAGAAAGCAACTGCGCGCCAGCGGCCTGACTGTGGACTATGCCAATGTACAGCCCGGGCATGCGGCCCTGCTGGCCAGGGTCGAAGCCAATGACAGGCCCTATCCGCAAGAACCTCCGCCTGCCAGCAGCGCGCTGCTGGTGCTGGCAGAGATTGGTTCGGGCGTTTCCGGCGCCGTTGCAGAAGCGCGCGCCCTGTTGGGATTTCTGGGGTTAATGATGGCAACGCTGGGACGCGCAATTGTCAATCCCCGGCGCTTGCGCTGGACCCCCCTGATATATCATCTGGAGGCGATCGGTTTTAATGCGGTGCCCATCGTGTCCCTGATCTCGTTCCTGATCGGGGTCGTGCTGGCCTATCAGGGGGCAACGCAATTACGCCAGTTCGGGGCGGAAATATTCACGGTCGAACTGGTGGCGATTTCCGTGCTGCGTGAAATCGGCATCCTGCTGACGGCCATTATTGTGGCGGGCCGTTCCGGCAGCGCGTTTACTGCGCAAATCGGTTCGATGAAACTGAATGAAGAAATCGACGCCATGCGCACGCTGGCGCTGGACCCGATGGAAGTGCTGGTGCTGCCACGGGTGCTGGCGCTGATTATTGCCCTGCCGATGCTGGGATTTATTGCCGATATTATGGGCCTGTTTGGCGGCGCGCTCATGTGCTGGGTGGTGCTGGATATTACGCCTGGCCTGTATCTTCAGCGGCTGAACGAGTGGGTGCCGCTGGCGCATTTCTGGGTCGGCCTGATCAAGGCGCCGTTCTTTGCGCTGATGATTGGCCTGATCGGCTGTTTTGAGGGTTTGCAGGTGGAGGGCAGTGCGGAATCCGTGGGACGGTTGACCACCAAATCGGTGGTGGAGGCGATCTTCATGGTCATTGTCGTTGACGCCATATTTTCCATCTATTTTGCGGTGATAGGATTTTGAGCGCCGGCCCGCATCCCGAAGCGGTTATTTCCATTTGCGGACTGCGCACCGGGTTTGGCAAAACATTGATCCATGACGGGCTTGATCTGGATGTTTACCGGGGTGAGGTGCTGGGCATTGTCGGCGGCTCCGGCACCGGCAAGTCCGTGCTGCTGCGTACGATCATCGGCCTGAACCGTCCGCTTGCCGGAACGATCCGGGTCTTTAACCAGGATCTTGCGGCGCTGGCGTTTGCGGACAGGCGCATCATAGAGCGCCGCTGGGGCGTTTTGTTCCAGAATGGCGCGCTGTTTTCCTCGCTGACGGTTGCCCAGAATATCGAGGTCCCGATGCGTGAACATCTGGATCTGCCCGAAACCCTGATGCATGAAATTGCCGGTATGAAGATTGCCATGGTTGGCCTGCCGCCGGACGCCGGGGCCAAATTTCCATCGGAACTTTCAGGGGGGATGCGCAAGCGCGCCGGCCTCGCGCGCGCCCTGGCGCTGGACCCGGAGATTGTCTTTCTGGATGAACCGACGGCGGGCCTTGATCCCATCGGCGCTTCGGCGTTTGACACCCTGATCCAGGAATTGCGCCAGGCGCTGGGCCTGACCGTATTCATGGTCACCCATGATCTGGATACCCTGCACGCCATCTGTGATCGCATTGCCGTCATGGCCGAAAAGCGTGTTATCGTGACCGGGGATATGACACGGATGCTGGAATATGATCACCCGTGGGTCCGGGATTATTTCCATGGTCCGAGGGGCCGTGCGGCGTTAGGGGCGAAAGCGTAATCATCAAATGGAAACAAAGGCTAATCATGTTCTGATCGGGGCTTTCACCCTGGCGGTAATTGCGGCGGCGTTCGGGTTTATCCTGTGGCTGGCCAAGACCGAAATCGATCAGCGTATTGCCGCCTATGATATTCTGTTCGAAGGTTCGGTGACCGGCCTGAACGTGGCGGGAGACGTGCGCTATCAGGGTGTGCGCGTCGGTCAGGTCAAGGATGTCCGGATTTACGAAAAGGACTCCAGGCTTGTGCGTGTGCGTATTGAAATTGACGCCAATACGCCGGTGAATTCCGCATCTCTCGCCAGTCTGGAATTTTTCGGGATTACCGGCGTGCTGTTCGTGCAGATCAACGGCGGCGATGTGAAGGCGGCGCCGCTGGCGCTGCTGCCGGATCAGGAAGTCCCGGTCATCGCATCGGGAAAATCAAGCCTGGAAGCCCTGTTCGCGGGCGCGCCCGCCCTGCTTGAAAACGCGGCGGTGCTGGTGGAGCGGCTCAGTCAGCTGGTGAACGAGGATAACCGGAAATCCTTCAGCGGCATTCTGAAAAATGCCGAAGCCGTCAGCGGCAGTGTGGCGGGCAGAGCAAAGGAAATCGACGCGCTTATCCTCAACACCAGTAAAATGAGCCGCGACTTTTCGGAAGTGTCCGGCAATCTAAACGCCCTGACCGCCAGGCTGGATAAACTGAGTATCCAGGCCGAGACCACGCTCAATACGGATGTGCGCAAATTTTTGCAGGAGGCCACCGGCCTGACCAGCGAACTGAGCGGCATCGTCAAGGACAACAAGCCTGCGATTAATAATTTCGGCGATCGGGGCCTGCGTGAATTTGCATCCTTTGTCATCGAGGCGCGGCAACTGGTGACGACCCTGGATCGGGTGGCGCAGCGTCTGGAAAGCGATCCGGCGCGCTTTTTTCTGGGAAATTCGGCTTCGGAGTATCAGGCGCAATGATGAAGTTTGTCAGATATTGGGGCAGAGTTGCAACATTGATGGCGATTGGCGGCGGTGTATCCGCCTGTGGATTTACACTGCCAGGCAGCGGTCCGGCACCGGCTATTTATGAACTGTCCCCCAAAAGCAGCTTTGATGAAGACCTGCCCAATATCAATCTGCAACTGGTCGTGGAGGAACCCAGTTCCGCCCGGGGCATCGATTCAGATCGTATCACGCTGCGCCCCAATCCGATCGAGATCAAATATTTTGCCGGCGCCCGATGGGTGGATCGGGGACCGCGCATGGTTCAGATTTTATTGGTCGAATCGTTTGAAAATACAGGAAAAATAGTGGCGGTTGGCCGCCAGTCCATTGGTCTGCGCCCTGATTTCAGCGTCAAAAGCGAACTGCGTGAGTTTCAGGCGGAATATTTTGAAGCCGGCGGGTTGCCAAATATCCATGTGCGGCTGAATATAAAACTGATCAAAATGCCCGAGGCCCGGATTGTCGCCTCGCGCACCTTTGATCAGACCGACCCGGCGTCCGGCAAGGAAATTACCGCTATCGTGCAAAGTTTTGATGAAACCCTGGGTAAGGTGCTGCGGCGCGCGGTAGAATGGACATTGCGCGAAGTTCATGCCCGCCAGGCAGATAAAAACAGGGAACGGCCGGACTGATGTCAGATCTGACGGCACAGGACGCAACACAGCCGGTTCCGGCGCGGGCCGAACTGGCCTATCTGCGCCGTGGCATGCGGGAACCCGGCGGCAAGTTACCCCTGTTTGACCGGCGCGGACAGGAAATCAGCCCCGCCATAATAAAAATCTGCATCGCGAATGGATGGGCGGATCACTGGTTCGCCAATCCGGTCAAGCCGGACTGGCTGGTCTGCCGTCTGACACAGGCGGGTCGCGATATGGTGCAACTATATTGGCCCGTCAACGCAATCGAGGATTGACGGCAAGCACGGGAGGGCGAGATGGCAATGCTGATTGCAGCAGGTTTGTTTTTTATCGGGATCCATATTTTTATTTCCAGCACGCCATTACGCGGCTGGCTTGTCGCCCGCCTCGGCGAACGGCCCTATCAGGGGCTATTTTCGCTGCTGTCATTTACCGGCATAGGCTGGCTGATCTGGGCCTATATGGGGGCCAATCATAGTGTATGGGGTCAGCCTCCGGCAGCGCTGATCTTCATTGCGGTTATATCGGCCATGGCAGGCCTGTGGCTTGCGGTTCTTGGGATAGCCAGCCCCAATCCCACCGCGCTCGATCAGGAAAAATTGCTGGCCTCGCCGTCGCCAGCCCGCGGCATTGTACGAATTACCCGGCATCCATTCATGGCGGGTTTCGCCTTATGGGCGCTAGCCCATATCGTGCTAAATCCGGACACGGCCTCTCTGGTGTTTTTTGGCACATTCCTTGTACTTGCCGGTCTCGGGCCATGGCTGATTGACGCCAAGAAAGCCAAAGCATTTGCGGACCAGTGGCCAAACTTTGCGCGCGCGACCTCAATCATCCCCTTCGCGGCGATTGCGCGCGGGCGCAACCAGTTTGTTTCCAGTGAAATCGGCTGGTGGCGGCCGCTGGGGTCTCTGCTGGCGGTTGCCCTGCTGGTGTATTTTCACGGCTATCTTTTCGGCGCGGCGCTGCTCTAGCGCCGTTCTGTGAACTGATTGAATGGCCAGGGGATTCCCAAAACAGTTTTTATCTGATTCAGGGTGCGGGCTGGACAGGAGGCCCGCACGGATGACAAACCCTGTTCTGTTGACCTTCGCGCGCGCGCAGTGGCGCGGGGTATGGCCCTGTCAACGGCGAAAGCTTCCCTGCTTACGCCGCGCAGTTCCGCGTCCCCGCACGCAAACCCGGCGGCGTAAGCAGGGAAG
>JBEBFX010000046.1:0-18590 GCA_040081735.1 Alphaproteobacteria bacterium
GTTCATGGCCCACCAGCGCACCCTATGGTTTTTAATTACCTTGCTTTAATTAATTTGTCAAGGCCAAATGTTCGCGTTTTGACAGATGTTTCAGGCTGATCCCGACAGAGGGAGTTTCTAGCCGCCGCCATAGGGGCGGGTAATAATCTCAAGCAGGTGACCGTCGGGGTCATGAAAATACACGCCGCGGCCGCCATCGTGATGATTGATAGTTCCCGGGCTGGTTTTGCCCGGATCGGCCCAGTACGCAATGCCGCGCCCGCATATGCGGCCAAAAATCGAATCGAATTCAGCCTCACTGATCAGAAAGGCGTAATGCTGCATGGAGATTTTCCCGTCCGTCTCCATGAAATCGAGCGTAACCCCGTTGCTGAGCGCTACAACCAGAAATTGCGAAAACGGAGTAGCCGCGGGAAGGCCGAACAGTTCAGTGAAGAAAGCCGACGCCAGTTGCTTGCTGGCGCACCAGACAACAGTATGATTAAGCTGAACCCCCATCGTCCTTTTCCCTTTCCATCAGGCCCCGGCGTCACCCTGGAACCCCATCACGGGCAACCTGCCCGACTGGTAAATCCGGTTATTACCGGAAATTCGGCATCACCTTTGTTGCGAACAGATCGAGCGAGGATTTAATCTGTTCCGGGGTATGAATGCCCTGGGGGATAATTAACTGGAGTTCCTTTAACGGGATCATCTTTTTGACTTCTTCAAGACGTTTGTTGATGGTTTCCGGCGATCCGACCAGCAATTCCGGCATGCCAAAGCCAAACGGGACAGACCATTGATCCCAGAACCATTGCACGTCTTCCCACATTTTCCAGGCTTCGGCGTCGGTCTTGGCGCAGATCATGAAACCGCCCCAGCAGGCCTCATCGCCCGGCTCGAACGCGTGCCCGTGACGGTGCGCCTCATCGCCCCATTCCTTCCAGAGCATTTTGCAAAACTCCAGATCCTGGGCCAGCACGATGGGCTTGCCCTTGTATTTGGCCCAGAACTTCGCCGTCCTGATACTGGCCGAAAAGCCGCCATAAAGCGGTATTTCCTTTTGCTTCGGCTTTGGCGCGATGCCGATTTCGCTGAAATTCATCTGCGCGTCCACGCCCTGGCCGTATTTGTGATAAACGGCATGTTCGTGCGGGTTCTTGAAGCCTGGCGTGGGGAAATTCCAGTACTTGCCCCGATAGCTGAATGTATCGTTATGCAACGCCTTATAAATAACCTCGACAAACTCGGTAAACAGTTCCCGGTTCATCTCGTCAGCGGGCGTATCGACATTCCAGGGACCCACGGCCTGCACTTCCGGCTTGATCTTGAAATTGTCCAGCCAGCGCGCCTGATACCCGCGCACCAGGCCAACGCCAAAGCGGCCGTCAAGCATATGATCCAGGGTGGCGATTTTTTCCGCCACGATGATCGGGTTGTTGGCGCTGGCGACAAAACCGCAGGTCATTACCCGCATCCTGGTCGTATGCTTGCCCAGCCACATGGCCATCAGGCAGGGATCGCCGGAAATCTCGAAGCCCTCAATCTGTAAATGATGCTCGGGATGTCCAATGGAGTAATAATTGCGTTCATCGGCAAAGCGCACGTAATCGCCCAGTTCCGACAGCATCCGGGAATATAATTCCGGCTTGCGGCCGGCCATGCCCGCTTCCAGTTCTGCCCGGCGTCCAATGGTCGCATACACAAAAAGGCTGAATTCCATGCTCTGTCTCCCTGGTTTTTCGTTCCCGCACGTATTAAGGCATAAAGCCGTGTTCCGCACAAAATTTCTGACGGTCCCCCGGCGATCTGGTCTTACTTGCCCTGCCAGTTGGGTTTGCGCTTTTCCGCAAAGGCTTTCGGGCCTTCCTGGGCGTCCTGGCTCTGGTAAACCGGCTCGAATATGCGCCGCCCCGCTTCGAGGGCCGACCGGGCCCCCATTTCCGTTGCCGCGTACACCATCTGTTTGGCGGCCATGACCGTCAGCGGCGCGTTCTCACAGATGCTATGCGCCAGTTCCAGCGCCTTGGCCATCAGCCCGTCCGGCGCCGTGACATGGTTGACAAAGCCAAATTCATGGGCGCGCTGGGCCGTGACCGGATTGCCGGTCATCAGGATTTCCAGCAGTATCTTTTGCGGGATCATGTGGGTTAGGGGTGTCGCCCAGGGCATGCCGCGTCCGACTTTGGCCTCGGTGATGGCAAAGCGGGCCGTGTCGCTGGCCACGACCAGATCGCACATCTGCGCAAACATCCAGCCGCCGGCATAGGCCACCCCGTTAACGGCGGCGATGACCGGTTTGCGGACCTCGATCGTATCGCCAAGCAGCGGCAAAAAATCTCTTGGCAGTACGGCAAGCTTCAACTGTGACATCTCCTTCAGGTCCGCCCCCGCGCAGAACGCCTTGTCGCCGGCCCCTGTCAGAATCGCGACACGCGCCTTCGGGTCAGCCTCAAACCGGGCGAAGCCTGCAAACAGTCCCTCGCGCACCGCCGTATTGATGGAATTGCGCGCCTCCGGCCGGTTTATGGTCAGGATCGCCACTTGCCCGCGGGTTTCGTACAAAATATCTCCAATAGCTTCTTGTGTCATGCCGGTGTCCCCATTTGGTGTTACTATGGGCTAAGGTATCAGGGTGCAACACCGGAATAAAGGAAACAGCCATGAAAGAGCAGTACAGAATTTTTGGCGCGGAACTGTCGCCGTACTCTGTCAAGGTGCGGTCCTATTTTCGCTACAAGAATATACCCCACACCTGGATTGCCCGCAGCGAAGACGATATGGCCGAGTTCAATAAATTCGCGCAATTACCTCTGATACCGCTGGTGGTTTCCGCGCGGGGGGACGCGATGCAGGATTCAACCCCGATCATCGAGGAGATGGAGCTTGCCCATCCCGAACCCGCAATCGTGCCGCATGAACCCGTTCTGGCTTTTATTTCGGCGCTGATCGAGGAATATGCCGATGAGTGGTGCAACAAGCATATGTTTCATTACCGCTGGTGGTATGTGCCCGATCAGAAATCCGCCGGGGAGCGGCTGGCGCGCGGCATGCGTCCGGGGGCCGCAGACGTAGAGGTGCAGGCCATGGGTGAAATGATCCGTGAGCGGATGGTCAAGCGGCTTAGCGTGGTTGGTTCCAGCCCGCAGACAAGGGATCAGATCGAGGCCTCGTTCAAACACCTGCTGGAACTTCTGGAACCGCATCTAGCTGACAGGCCGTATCTGTTCGGCAAGCGCCCGCTGATGGCGGATTTCGGCCTGGCGTCACAATTATACGAAGCCTGGACCGATCCGACACCGCATAAACTGATGGCGCAGATTGCGCCAAATGTATGCGCGTGGGCGCAGCGCATGCTGGACCCCAAGCTGGAGGGGCAGATCGAGACCTGGGCAAAACTGGCCCCGACACTGACGCCGCTGTTGAGCGAGGAAGTCGCCGGGCTGTTCCTGCCCTGGTCGGTGGCGAATGCGGCGGCGCTTAAGCGCGGCGAGGAAAAATTCACCGTTACATTGAAAGGCAAGCCGTTTACCCAGGAGACCCAGAAATATCATGCCCGCTCGCTCGGGGTATTGCAGGCGCGTTACGCCAGCGCCAGACAGCATGCAGGCCTGGTTGACATATTAACGGCCACGGGCTGTCACGCATATCTTGGTTGATTGGAGTTTGATTGATGGAAGCCTTTATCGCGGCGGCAAGTGACCCGCTGATATGGTCGAGTCTGGTTACCCTTACGATACTTGAAATTGTGCTGGGCATCGATAACCTGATTTTCATCTCGGTGGTCAGCGCGCGCCTGCCGGCTAACCAGCAGGCCCGCGCACGGCGAATCGGCCTGTCTCTGGCGCTGATTTTCCGCATCGGGCTGCTGGCCAGCATTGTCTGGATCGTCGGCCTTACCCAGCCAATATTCAGTGTCGGCGATTTCGACTTTTCCTGGCGGGACGCCATTCTGTTTGGCGGCGGATTATTTTTGCTCGCCAAGGGCACCATGGAAATTCACGACACGGTGGAAGGCGGCGACAAAGAGCATGCAGGCGGCGGCGGCAGAACGGCGGTCACGTTCGCGGGCGTGATTGGCCAGGTGATTGTGCTGGATATTGTGTTTTCTCTGGACAGCATTATTACAGCGGTTGGCATGACCCAGAATTTACCCGTGATGATCATTGCCGTGGTGATTGCCATCTTCATCATGATGCTGGCGTCCGAACCGGTGAGTAATTTTATCCAGCGTCACCCCACCACCAAAATGCTGGCGCTCAGTTTTCTGCTGCTGATCGGCATGGCGCTGGTTGCCGATGGGCTGCATTTCCATCTGCCGCGCGAATATCTGTATTTCGCCATCGCTTTCTCGATGGGCGTTGAGGTGCTGAACCTGCTGGCCGCAGGCCGGCGCAGGCGCAAAAACGATGCGGAATATGACAGACTGAGGGAGGAAAGCAGTGAAGCGGCACAATGACATTGCAGTCATCACCGGCTATCACGCCCATGTCTATTATGCGGACGCCGGTTCGCGCGCGCTGGCCGGGCAGCTTCGCGCGGGTGTCGCCGCGCTGGACATAGAGACAGTTCTGGGCCGCTGGCATGACGCGCCCATTGGGCCGCACCCCGTAGGCAGCTTTCAGATTGCATTTGAAGTCCCGGTGTTTGCGCATCTGGTTCCCTGGCTGGCCCTGAACAGGGGAAGCCTGTCAATCCTGGTGCATCCGAATACGGATGACCCGGTGGCCGATCATTCCGCTTACGCCCTGTGGCTGGGGCCGCAATTGCCCGTCGATCTGGAAATGCTGCGCCGGTTTATGGCCGAAAAGAAGCCCGCATGACGTTGCTGATGCCCACGGCCGAACCGCATATTCTGGAGGCGCGTCCGGCCCTGATCGCGGCTTTGCGGGAAATTCTGCCCGCCCGGCAGGTCATCGACAGTGAAGCAGAACTGCGCCCGTATGAAAGCGACGGGCTGACGGCCTATGCGCAGTTGCCGCTGCTGGCCGTCTTACCGGATAATGTAGAACAGATTTCGGCCATCCTGCGTCTGTGCACTGAAATGAATGTCAAGGTCGTGCCGCGCGGGGCGGGCACGTCTTTGTCCGGGGGGGCGCTGCCGCTGGCCGATGGCGTGTTGCTGGGTTTGTCGCGCCTTAACAGGATACTGGAAATCGATCTGGAAAACCGCTGTGTGGTGGCGCAGCCCGGCGTGACCAATCTGGCGATTTCCAATGCCGTGGCCGATGCCGGATTTTACTACGCGCCCGATCCTTCCAGCCAGATCGCCTGCACCATTGGCGGCAATGTCGCGGAAAACAGCGGCGGCGTGCATTGCCTGAAATATGGCCTGACCACCAATAACCTGCTGGGTCTGGAAATGGCGCTGATGAATGGCGAAGTCATTCGTCTGGGCGGCAAACATCTGGATGCGGCCGGGCTTGACCTGATGGGCGTGATTACCGGGTCCGAGGGGCTGCTGGGGGTGATAACCGAGGTGACGGTGCGCATATTGCCAAGGCCGGAAACGGCAAAAGCGCTATTGCTGGGATTTAATTCAGTCGAAGACGCAGGGGCCTGTGTTGCGGCGATTATTGCCGATGGCGTTATTCCCGGCGGCATGGAGATGATGGACCGCCCCGCCATCCTGGCGTCCGATGATTTCTGCAACGCCGGATATCCGCGCGACGTGGAAGCGCTGCTGATTGTGGAACTTGACGGCGTAGCGGCGGAAGTGGCGGCGCTTACGGCGCGCGTGCGTGACATCGCCAGGGTGTGCCGGGCGCAGACAATTTCAGAAAGCCGGGATGAGGCCGAGAGGTTGGCATTCTGGGCCGGGCGCAAAAACGCCTTTCCCGCCATGGGGCGCATCTCGCCGGATTATTTCTGCATGGATGGCACGATTCCGCGCGGCGCGTTGTCCCGTGTTCTGGGGCGCATACGGGAACTGTCCGTGCAGTATGGCCTGCGCGTCGCCAATGTGTTCCATGCCGGTGACGGCAATCTGCATCCGCTGATATTGTATGACGCCAACATACCGGGAGAACTGGAAACGGCGGAGCAGTTTGGTGCGGATATTTTGCGGCTGTGCGTCGAGGTTGGCGGTGTGCTGACAGGCGAACATGGCGTGGGCGTCGAAAAGCGCGATCTGATGCCGGCCCAGTTCAGTGAAACCGATCTGGCGCAGCAGCAACGCCTGAAATGCGCCTTTGACCCTGAAGGCCGCCTGAATCCGGGCAAGGTTTTCCCGGTGCTGCATCGTTGCGCGGAACTGGGCCGGGTGCATGTGCATGGCGGGGCCACGCGCTTTCCGGATATTCCGCGCTTTTAATTTTGCGCAGCCGGCCCGATGCAGTATGGCGGTGCGTTAAACGCGCGGACCGGTATATTGTGGAAAGGTGCTGAAGGGCAAATCCCTGGCGTCGATGACGGCCGCATAACCGCTGCCCAGATCAATAAAGCTTTCATCAAGTATAACGACATCTTCGAACGAGCTGTTGCTCTGCCCGGCGCCGCTCATTCCATCTGTATAATAAACCGTCCCAAAAATCTGTCTGAAGCCACCGGCGGTATTTTCAACGGGAAACACCATATTTTCTATACGCCTAAAACCGCCGTCAGCCGACGGCAAACCGGTATGGGTGCAAGAGGCATAGCCAAATTCAAAGATAAGCTGGACACGTTCTATAAATCTTTCCCGGTAGATGGGGTTAATTAAGTCAAGAATATTCAGGCCCCGCAGATCCTTCCCATTTATACGCTCAAGCATGCCAGAGCTTGCCTGCTTTACAATAAAACGATCCGCCGCCTCGACGTCATAGATAAAGATATAGTGCATGTACGGCGCCAGATCATCGAGGCGAATGTCATCCTGATCCGGCAGGCGTTTTTCACCCCGGAAGCGCCGCCAGTGTTTCAACAATTGACGCGATTCGTCACGTTCCGGACCAGCCATGAACCACCCGTTTATCCTGCATCGCATATGTCAGCGAAAGCATACTGTAATACGGTTTGCGCCTCAACGCCGAACGCTATGAACACAATACGCTCCAGTCCGCCGCCAGCCTCAAGATAGGCCCTGGTTTGGGTTGCGGCAATGATTGCGGCGCGCGCAGGCGGAAACCCGTAAATCCCCGTGCTGATGGCGGGAAAAGCGATAGAGCGAACGCCGTGATGCGCGGCCAGCGCAAAACAGGCGCGGTAACAACCGCCTAGCAAGCTGTCTTCGTTGGCGCCGCCGCCCTGCCAGATGGGGCCGACGGCATGAAACACAAATTTGGCCGGCAATTGATAGGCGGCTGTCACCACCGCATGACCGGTTTTGCAGCCGCCAATCGCCCGGCATTCCAGGAGTAGTTGCGGGCCGGCCGCGCGCTGAATGGCGCCATTGACGCCGCTGCCGTCACTGAGGCGTTCGTTGGCGGCGTTGACGATGGCGTCAACCTGGCATCGGGTGATGTCGCCGTTAATGATTTCAATGCGCGGGCCGGTCATCGGGTCTATGTCTCGTCAGCCACCACAAAAAAAGCAATCCCGGCACGGCGGCCAGCATGCTGAGCGTGAAAAACCCGGGCCAGCCCGCCGCTTCGACCACATACCCCGTGACCGAGGATAATATTGTCCGCCCGACAGCGGCAAGCGATGTCAGCAACGCAAACTGGGTGGCCGTATAAGCGCGTTCCTGGCACAGGGCGCTAAGATAAGCGACAAAGACCACCGTGCCAAAGCCGCCAGTGAAATTCTCAACGCCAATGGTGGCGATCAGCAGATTGAGATCCGGTCCGGTATTGGCCAGCCAGACAAACATTGCGTTCGACGCCATCTGGGTGACGCCGGCAATCCATAGGGCTGTAATCGTCCCCATGCTGCGCGCGGCAAACCCCCCGGCAAAACCGCCCGCCAGCACCGCAATCAGGCCGATGCCTTTCACCACGCGGCCATAGGTCGTCATCTCAAATCCCAGATCCAGAACAAATGGCGCCGTCATGACGCCCGCCGCCGCATCGCCAAGTTTGAACAGCAGCACAAACACCAGGATGGCGAACCAGCCCTGGCGTTGCGAAAATTCCGTAAACGGACGAAGCGCTGTTTGCCACAGGGGCAGCGCGCCGCCTGCTGTCTGATCCGGCCCTTCAGGTTCTGTGGACAGCAGCACGGCCGTCATGCCAACCAGCATCAGCATGGCCAGCGCGATATACACCACGGACCAGCCGGATGGGCCGCTGATGTCCATCGCGCCGAGAAGGGCATACAGTTCGATGGCGCCTGCCGTAGACACCAGCAGCGCCACCCGGTACGCGGCGACAAAATTCGCCATGCCGGCGGCCTGCTGATCTGCTTCCAGACTTTCAACCCGGAAGGCGTCGATTACAATATCCTGTGTCGCTGATAAAAATGCGACGAGCAGGGCAAGGCCCGCCAGCACCAGCGGCGCCTTGACCGGGTCGGCCTGTCCCATGGCGATCACCGCCGCCATCAATCCTGCCTGGGACGCAACCAGCCAGGCGCGCCGCCGCCCCAGCCGCCGTGTCAGAAAGGGAAGTGGCAGGGCGTCCACCAGCGGGGCCCAGAGGAATTTCAGCACATAAGGTATGCCCACAAGCGCATACAGGCCGATGGTGGACAGCGATACGCCGGCGTCCTTCATCCATACCTGCAATGTGGCGCCGGTCAGCGCCAGCGGCAACCCGGACGAAAACCCCAATAACAGCATCGCGGCAACGCGCGGCTGCACATAGACCCCCAGATTGCCGAACCGCCTGGTGACCGGTGCTGATTTTACACGATTCATGCGGAACTTATAAATTTCATCGCATTCCAATGCATCAAGATTCAAACCGCCCCTGATCACAGGCGCATTGCCAGAACCATGGTTCACAGCTTATGCTGTTGCAGCGAAGACGGCCTGAAAATCAGGATTATGCGGCAGAGACCGTGCAGGGAAGGGAAACCAGATGACGGCGCTTAAGTTAATCGACATGGGCCTGGCCACCAAGGTGGGCGTTGGCGTTAAACGGCCAGAGGATGTGGTCGTAGGCAAGGACGGCGCGGTTTGGATGTCGGATCAGAACAGCGCCTGCGCCCGCGCCATGCCGGATGGCAGCCTGCAACAATGCGGCAAGACGGGCGGAGCGCCCAATGGCATCAATATGGACCTGGAAGGACGCATCATCATCGCCAATTTCGGCGGTCCCGATGACGGCCATGGCCCGCTCCAGCGCCTGGACACCAAAACCGGCGTTATTGAAAACCTGGTCAGCGAAATCAACGGGCGCAAACTCTACGGCTCCAATTACCCGCAGGTTGACAGCAAGGGTCGCATCTGGTGTTCACATACGACCTGGGGCCCCGTCACCGCCGCATTCAGCGGCCTGAGCGATGGCTTTATCTACCGGTACGAGCTTGATGGCAAGGTGACAGTGCTGGCCGAAGGCATTCAGATGGCCAATGGCATCGCCTTTGATTATGACGAAAAAAACCTGTTCGTCTGCGAAACAACCGGCTGCGATGTGCTGCGCTATTCGATCAATGCCGATGGCAGCCTTGGAAAACCCACGCGTTATGGCCCGATCCTTGGCCTGACCAGCGCCGAGGTGCAGAACCGCCGGCCGCTGACGCCCGAACTGCGCAGCCAGCTTGGCGCAACCGACGGCTGCGGGTTCGATCAGGAAGGCAATCTGTGGGTTACTCTGGTCATGGCCAATAAGGTCATCGCCATCACGCCCAATGGCGAAATGATCACGGTGCTGTCGGACCCGGAAGGCAAGGTGATGCGCATGCCCACCAATGTCAGTTGGGGCGGCCCAGGCATGCGCGATCTCTATATCGGCAGCGTGGTCAGCAATTATGTGGTGCATGTGCCAAGCCCGATACCCGGAATGCCACTGGTTCATCAACGATAGGAATAACTTATGCCCAACGCCGGTTTTACGCCCCGCGACGATCATTTCCATTTTGATGAGATAGGAGATGAGTGGTGGGCCACCGAGACTTCCTGGTTCTCGTTTCATCATCCGGAACGCCGCCTGGGCGGCTGGTTTTATACGTTGATCCGTCCGAATATCGGCACAGTCACGGGCGGCGCATGGATCTGGGATCATCGCGCGCACCTGCCCTGGGAAGTTCCGTACACGGCAAATTACTCGGCGCTTCAGTTGCCAAAAGGCATCGACCTGGCGGACTGCAAATTGCCGAACGGCGTTTCCATCCGCGTGCTGGAACCCTGCATGAAGTATGCGCTCGGGTATGATGATGGCGAACGGTTGCAGGCCAGCCTGGTCTTTGCGGGGATTATGCCTCCTGAACCGCTGACCGCAATTGGCTCGACCTTTGGCAGCGCCCATCATTTTGACCAGTTTGGCCATGTGACCGGGGAAATCATCCTGCATGGCGAGAAAATCGCCATCGACTGTATCGGCATGCGCGATCGCAGTTGGGGCCGCCGCCCGGAAGACCGTCCGGCCAATGCGGCCTATGTTACCGGCGCCGCAAGCCCGGACCACGCCTTTCTGGCCATCACAAAAAATGGCGGTCCGGTTTCCGATCCGGTCACCTATGGATTTCTGCGCCGCGATGGCCGGACCGTCAGTCTTGCGGGCGGCGAGCGGGTTGTTGAACGCGACGCCGCAAATGGATGGGTCACACGCATTCGGCTGACGGCGCGTGACACGCAAGGGCGCGAACTTTCCGCGGTTGGCGTTCCCGTCAGCAAGACGATACTGAACCGGCACACCTTCATCGATGTCAACAGCCTGATCCGCTGGGAAATCGATGGCGCCATCGCCTGGGGCGAGGATCAGGACATGTGGCCGGTGCATCGCTGGCAGGCCGCCAGACGGAGCGTAAGCGTATAATGACAGAAAGCGAATTATTGCAAAGAATAGCGCTGACCATGCGCCAGGAGATTGCGCCGGCGGTCGGGGCTGAATATCCAAAAACCCAGGCCTTCATTACGGCGGTCGTGCTGGAAAAGCTCGGGCGGCAGCTGGCGCTCAAGCCGCTGCATGAAGAGGCCGGCAAGAGCGATATGGATGATCTGGTGGCGTATATGAACGCCGCCTTCACCATTGGCCCCGTTCAGCAGGCCGTGAAAAATCTGAATCAGGCGCGCGATGACGCGGCGCTGTGCGCGCTTATCGAGACATTGTATGCCGCGCGTCCCGATATTGGCGACGGGCAGTTCGAGCAATTATTGGGACGTGTGCGCCAGACCCTGCGCGCCAATATCAATCGCACACTGGAATACGCCGAATGAGCAGCAAAGCAGCAAATACAGATACGTTCGAGAAGCAGGTCATCACCTATCTGCAAAGCCGGATGCCGGACGCCGCCGCGATGGCGTTGCATAACGTGCAGCGGATCGCGGTCGGCTGGTCGCACGAGACCTGGCTGTTCGATCTGCATTACACCGAAAAAGGCGATGCCCGGCAGCTGGGTCTGTGTCTGCGCCGCGATCCGGGCAATGCGCTGTTGCAGCATCTGTCTGATCTTGGCGATCAGTTCCGGGTGCTGCAATGCCTTGAAAAAACCGCCATACCCTCTCCCAAACCCTATTGGTATGAAAGCGATCCGGCCATTCTGGGCGCGCCGTTTCTGGTGATGGAAAAGGTGCCCGGCGAATGCCCCAATCCGTGGGGGCGCGACGGGCTGGCTTATTACAAGGCCGCCGCGGCGCGCGGCAAGCTGCCCAAAAGTTTTACGTCCACCCTGGCGGCCCTGCATACGCTGGACTGGCGCGCGGCGGGCCTGGATTTTCTCGGGGTTCCCGGCCCCGGCAAGGATTTCGCGCGGCGGGAAATCGCCAAATGGCGCGAACTGATCGAGGTGTCGGGCCATGGCCCGGAACCGGTCATGACCGATCTGCTCTGCTGGCTGGAAGATAATATTCCGCCGACGGATCGTTTGACATTCGTGCACGGGGCCTATCGCACCGGCAACCTGCTGATCCATGAGGATCGCATCTCGGCGGTGCTGGACTGGGAACTCCAGGTGATCGGCGACCCGATGTATGATGTGGCCTATGTTTTGACGGCGCTTAATCGCGAAGGCACGCCGCTGCTGTCAAACCTGGTGGATCGCGATGATTTTTTCCGGGACTATGAAGCGGCGACCGGCTTTAAAATCGATGAAGACGCCTGCCGTTATTATTATGTGCTGTACGCCATGCGCACCGCCGCGTTCTGGATGAGCGCCTCGGGACTTTACGCCAGCGGCCGCAGCAACGACCTGCGGCTGGCGCGCACCGCATGGGCCTTGCCCGTGGTGCTGTCCAACGCCGCGCGCGATCTGGGATATTAACCATAACAAGCAGGGGAGGATGAGGCATGGAATACAGAACGCTGGGAAATTCCGGACTGAAAATTTCCACGGTCAGCCTGGGCACCAACAATTTTGGCGCTATCTGCGACATGGCGGCCAGTCAGGCGGTGGTGGACAGCGCCATCGAGGCGGGCGTCACCATGTTCGATACCGCTGATATCTATCCGCCGGGGCCGGGTCTGGCGGGCAAGTCGGAGGAATTCCTCGGCAAGGCGCTGGGCGCAAGGCGCAAGGACGTGATTGTCGCCACCAAATGGGGCATGGCGATGGGCAAGGGTCCCTACATGACCGGCGGATCGCGGCGCTATATCTTCAACGCCGCCGAGGCCAGCCTGAAACGTCTTGGCACCGATTATATCGATCTGTACCAGATGCATTTTCCCGATGCCTCGACGCCGATCGAGGAAACCCTGATGGCGCTTGCCGATCTGGTGCGCCAGGGCAAGGTTCGCTATATCGGGTGCAGCAACTTCAGGGGCTATCAGATTGTCGACGCCGCCCACAAAGCCAAGGCTCTGGGGGCGCCGCCATTCATCTCTGTACAGAATTACTATAATATTCTGCGGCGCGACATCGAGGACGAGCGTCTGCCGGGGGCCAATCTTTGCGGGGTTGGCATGTTGCCCTATTTTCCACTCGCCAATGGCATGCTTACCGGCAAATACAAGCGCGGCGAAAAACCCTCACAAGGAACCCGTCTGGGTGAGGGCAGCCCGATGGCCGGTTTGAGCGGGATGGAATTGACCGAACGCAATTTCGATCTGGTCGAGAAAATCGAGAAGTTTGGCAAGGAGCGCAATCTTACGCTGCTGGAAATCGCCGTCGGGTGGCTGCTGGCCCAGCCGGGCGTCACCAGCTGCATGGCGGGCGCCACCAAACCCGAACAAATCGCCCAGAACGCCGCTGCGGCGAACGCCAAACTTTCCGCTGAAGACGTGAAGACGCTGAACGATATCACCAAGCCCCAGGGCGGCCTGCCGTTCTGATCCGGGGTTTGCCGTAAGGGCTTGAGTACATCCTCTCACCTAAAAACAAGGGCTGCATTGCGGCCCTTGTTTTTAGGACATAGCGGGTCAGGGTTTATCCGGCGGCTTTCTTGGCGGGCTTTACGGGTTCATGACCGTAGGTGTCGCGGTCGTGATATTCCGACTGGAAATTGGCGTCGCGCCCGCCCCAGCCAAATTCGTTCATCCAGCCTGACGGGTTGAGAAAATAGAACGAATACATGCCGTCGTTCGCGTGCTTGCCGGGCATGATGCCCAGCTGGATCTGGTTTTGCTGCACAATCTCATAGCTGAGCCCGACATCATCGAATTCTTCATATTGCAGCATCAGGTGGTTGATGCGCTTGGTTCCGGGAAAACCCCAGGCCAGTGAATGGTCCCGGCTGTTGCAGGCCATGAACGTCGCCTCAGCCGGTTTCGGCCTGCCGGGGCTGGGAAACCTGTAATCCACGCCGCCGCGCATCCCCAAAAGCCTGTAAAACGCATACGTCTTGTCCCAGCCCACGGTCTGGGTCAGCATGGTATGGCCCAGCCCGCCGTCACCCGTGACAAAACGCCCATGCATCCGGCGTCCCGGATGAAACGGTTTGTTCGGCTGCGAGTGCGGCCCGTGGAAAATTTCTATTGGAACGCCACTCGGGTCCGATAACAGCATCAGTTCGAGCACATGGCGTTGCGCCGCTGTCCCGCTGTCTGCGATCTGAACCTTAACGCCTGCATCTTCCAGCTGGCGTTTCATTTGCTGAAATTCTTCGCCGCCAGCGACGCGAAAGCCGAGATAATTGAGATCGTCGGTTCCATCCTCGTCCATAATAATCCGGTGATGCCAGTAATCCGCCCGCAGATAGCAGCGCCCGGGCATATCCCCCTCGACAACTTCCAGCCCCAGAATATCCGTTGCAAAATGCTTCCAATCGGCAAGGCTCGTGACCCCGATCCCCATATAGCCAAGCTCTGTTACCTGCACCATACAGCTTCCTCCTGTTATTGCCGGGCGCCGCCGTGCGGTGTTCCAGCATTTTATCCGGAATGCGCGGGCGCGCATCGCCTGACTGTAACGGGGCGGCGGTGCACCGGCAACGGGTTCATTGCGTAATTACTGGCGGCGCGTGCCAGAATTGAAGATCTGGTCTTTAGGCGTTTCCATCTCCGGCGCGCATAGGCTAAGTTAACCCGGTATCAAGGGAATTTTTGCATATAGGGAGGTTTTGATGCCAGCTCGCACCGGTGCGCATTTTCTGCGTGGCCTAAAGGCGGCAAGAGAAATCTGGGTCGGCGCCGAAAAGGTAAGCGACATTGCAGACCATCCGGCTTTTTCTGGCGCGGCGCACGGCCTGGCGGGGGTTTTCGATCACCAACTCGCGCATCCGGACGACTGCCTGACGCCCGACCCGGAAACCGGTGAGACGATCAGCGTCAGCCATCTGATCCCGCGCTCGAAACAGGACATCGCGCGGCGCCATACGTGTTTGGAGCGGATCGCTGAATATACCGTTGGCGTCATGGGCCGCTCGCCCGATTATATGAACGTCACCTATGCGGGCTTTGCCGGGCGCGCCGACGAATGGGGCGCGAACGGCAACGAGCAGGGCGCGGAAAATCTCGTCAATTATCAGAAATATCTGCGCCGCAACGATATTTCCCTGACCCATGCGCTGCTGCATCCAATCATCGACAAAAGTCTGGGGGATCTGATCAGCCCCGGCAACGATGTCGCGCTGCGCAAGATCGGCGAAACGGAGCATGGCGTTATCGTGCGCGGTTCGCGCGTGCTGGCGACACTGGCGCCGTTTGCGGATGAGATCGCGGTTTACCCCGGCTATCCGCTCAAGGCCGGGGCCGACGACTATGCGCTGTCGTTCTGCATCCCGATGGCGACGCCGGGATTAAAGTTCATCTGCCGCGACAATTTTTCGCAAACCGGCAGTCTGCGCGATTATCCCCTGTCCGGCCGGTTCGACGAGCAGGACGCCTTTGTGATTTTCGACGATGTCGAAGTGCCGTGGGACCGTTTGCATATCAACTGCAACCTGCCGGTTTATAATCAGGTGATGACCAAAAGCTGGTGGCCGAACATCATGCAGCAGACCATGATCCGCGCGCAGACCAAGCTCGAATTCGCCTGGGGGCTGGCGTCCCGCATGGCGGAAACCGTAAACGGCGTGCAGCCCGCCGCAGCCCAGATGCTGGGCGAAATCTGGACCTTTGCGGAATTCACCAAAGCCTGCATTCTGAAGGCGGAGGCGAACGCTTATGAGTATGGCAACGGAACATGGTTCCCGGAGGGCGCGCCGTTATACGCTCTGCGCGCAACGCTTCCCGCCTGGTTCCCGCGGGTCAATGAAATCATCCGGCTGCTCGGCTCGCACAATCTGTTTGCAGCGCCGGTTGAAGCCCTGTTTGAGGATAAAAATTTACGCCCGCTGATGGATCGTTATTTGCGGGGCGCGGGCGATATGAGCGCCGAAGCGCGCAGCCGCATCTTCCGCCTTGCCTGGGATTTTACCGGCAGCGCCCTGGGCAGCCGCAACGAGCATTATGAACGTTTCTATCTGGGTTCGGGCGCGCGCAATATGCAGTTTGCCCATATGCTGGGGGACCGGGAGCGCGCCGACCGGCTGGTAAATCGTTTTCTGACGGAGGAATCATGATGGCCAATAACAGCGTGACGGTGGCGGGCGTCGAAATTTCGACCGATCACTGGATTGATGGACGCCGTGTGGCCTCACAGCGCAAGTTCGCAAATTTTTCGCCGGTGGATGGATCGCATCTGGCGGAGGTGTCTGCCGCAGGCAAGGCCGAGGTGGATCAGGCGGTGGCCGCCGCCCGCAAGGCGTTTCCCGCGTGGGCAGCACTTGGCCCCAAAGGCCGCCTGCCGATCCTAAAACGGTTTGCGGAGGGGATCACGGCCCGGGGGAAAGAACTGGCGGCGGTCGAAACCATGGATAATGGCTCGTTGCTGCTGGGCAATGTGCATCGGGTGGTTCCGCGCGCCTCGCTCAACATTGAATTTTTTGCGCAATGGGCGCTGACCCTGGAGGGGCATTCGATTGAAAGCCCCGAAGTGGTCAATCATGTGCGCTATGATCCGTCAGGCGTTGCAGCGTTGATCACGCCGTGGAATGCGCCGCTGATGCTGACGACCTGGAAAATCGGCCCCGCGCTGGCGGCAGGCAATACGCTGGTGGTGAAACCGCCGGAATGGGCGCCGCTGACCTGTTCGCTGCTGGCCGATATTGCCAGTGCTGCCGGAATTCCGCCCGGCGTCCTCAACATTGTGCAGGGCATCGGCGAGGAAGCGGGCGACGCGCTGGTCAATCATCCCGATATCGACCGCATCAGTTTTACCGGCTCGACCGATACGGCGAAACTGATTGGCCAGGCGGCGGCGCGTTCAATCACGCCCATGAGCGCCGAGCTTGGCGGCAAATCGCCGTTCATCGTTTGCGCAGACGCCGATCTCGAAAGCGCGGCCCAGACGGTGGCGATGCAATATATGAATGCGGGGCAGGTCTGCCTTGCAGGCACCCGCGTCATGGTCGAGAGCGCCATCGAGGAAGACTTTCTCGGCAGGGTGCGAAACGCCATGACCCATATGGCGCTGGGCGATCCACGCGACAAGGACACCCGGATCGGGCCGCTGATCACGAAACAGCATTTTGACCGGGTGGCCGGATTTGTCGAACGGGCCAAACAGGCCGGCGCCGTGCCCTTATGGGGCGGCTCAAAGGCCAATTTCGGCGAACTGTATTTTGAACCGACCCTGTTCGATCATGTGACCCCGGAACTTGAGATTTCCCAGCGCGAAGTGTTTGGCCCGGTGCTGACCTGGCAAAGCTTCAGTTCCGATAACGAGGTAGTCGCGCTGGCCAATAATACGCGTTACGGCCTTGCGGCGACCCTGTTCAGCCGCAACGAAGAACGCGCCACACGCATCGCGTCGTCCGTGACAGCGGGCACCGTATGGGTCAATTGTTTCTTCATCCGCGATCTGGCGGCTCCGTTCGGCGGCAGCCGCGACAGCGGCATCGGCCGGGAAGGCGGCAACTGGAGCTTCGATTTCTATTGTGACATCAAGAACATCTCGATCCGCAAAGGATCGTTTGCCTAGCAGGCTTTCTGCTTTAGGTTAACACACGGCGTCATCGCGAGCCACGTAGTGGCGCGGCGATCCAGAGTCACAAACACAGGCCTTACCGTGAGACCCTGGATTGCCACGGCGCGTACCGCGCCTCGCAATGACGCGGTAATTTTTCCGATGCAGTCAATCACACAAAGACTGCTAGCAGGCTAAGCAGGGAGGAAAGCCAATGTCTGTACTTACCGGGCCACGTGAAGAATGGCGGCGCATTTTGCATGAAGGGGGCCCCGCATGGGTCCGGCCCGAAGGCGACCGGCTGCGCCTTGGCGACGGGCGCATGGTGGACGAGGCCAGCGCCATATATCTGCCGCCCTGCGATCCGACAAAAATCATCTGTATACACCTGAATTATGAATCGCGCCGGGTTGAATTCAAGGCCCCGGCGTTGAAGGCCCCGGGCTATTTTCAGAAACCCCTGACCACGCTGAATTCCCACCGCGGCTTTCTGAACCGCCCCGCCAACTGCCAGTATCTGAATTATGAAGGCGAGATAGCGGCCATTGTCGGTAAACCGATGCGCAATATCGCGCGCGCCGATGTGTGGGATTATCTGGCCGGTTTCGCCGCCGCCAATGATGTCGGCGCGCAGGATTTTCGCGATACGGATGCGGGTTCGATGCTGCGGGTAAAGGGGCAGGACGGGTTTTGCCCGATAGGCCCCGGCATTGTGCGCGGCGTGGATATCCGCGAACAGTCGGTGCGCACCTATATCAACGGCAAGCGCGTGCAGGATGGCCCGGTCAGTGAAATGACGTTTCCCATCGATTATATCATGGCCGATCTTTCGCGGCACATCACGTTCCTGCCCGGCGATATCGTGCTGACGGGAACGCCCGCAAACTCGCGCCCAATGCAGCCGGGCGACCTGGTGGAGGTGGAGGTGACGCAGATCGGCAAAATCTCCAACAGGGTGCAGGAGACGCCTGCCCCCTCGCACCAGCTAGGCGCCGGGCCAACCGACAGCGATAATGTGCGCCGGGTAGCACTCGGAAAATTCTGAGGGATGGTGGCTAAGGTGCATGCCGTTGATCTTATATGGGCAACGAAAGCAGGATGTAGTTAGATTTTCCCGTTTTCACAACCCTGGCCTGTCACCCCGGAACCCGGCTACGCCGGAGCGAAGCTCCTGCTTCGCCGAGGCGCGTAAATCCGGGGTGACAGGC
>JBEBFX010000047.1:0-18580 GCA_040081735.1 Alphaproteobacteria bacterium
TTGGGTGGGCTGGAGAAATAGTACGCAAGCGTATCAACCTGATCGCAGCCTGCTAGGCCGCCAGTGCGCGGTCTATCTCGTCGACCAGTTCCCGCAGATGGAAGGGTTTGGACAGCACCTTTGCCCCTTCGGGGGCGTCGCTGCGCGGATTTAGCGCAACGGCGGCAAATCCGGTAATGAATACGACCTTGATCGCCGGATGGGACGCCACGGCGCGGCGCGCCAGTTCTATGCCGTCCATCTCGGGCATGACGATATCCGTGACCAGCATGTCGTAGATTCCGGTTTCCAGATACGGCAGCGCGTGATCGCCGCGCAGGACGGAAGTCACCTCGTGACCGGCCTTGGTCAGAGATCGCGCCAGAAATCGGCACAGGGCTTCATCATCTTCAGCCAGCAGAATTATTGCCATCTCGTCTTACCTTTCCCCATCGACAGGTGTCTTTTTACCGTTATGCGCAGGTGCTGGCCTGGCCTGAATATTCAGGTCAGTTTAGCGTCACCGCATTTCAGGTCCATTGCACGTCAGTATGACAGTGAACCGTAAATAGGGAATAAACGGGCGCTCCATGCGTTCACCAATAATATATTATGTAATTAGCTTAAATATTATTACAATTACGCCAACCAGGGTGGATGGCGTATGGACAGGGTAGACACGATAGCCGGTTATGAAATGGAAAGCGCGTCTGCCCATCATTCACCCGAGGATGGCCGTGGCAGCCCGCCCTATACGGTGCTGGCGCCAAAACGGCGCTCCGTTCCGCTTATTTTCAATTCACCCCACAGCGGGACAGTCTATCCCGAAGATCTGCTTGCTTCGACGCGCCTGGACCGCATTTCCCTGCGGCGCTCTGAGGACGGCTTTGTCGACCGCCTGTTTGATGATGCCCCGAACTATGGCGCGCCGTTGCTAAAAGCCCTGTTTCCGCGCGCCTATCTGGATGTCAACCGGGAGGCGTTTGAGCTCGACCCCCTGATGTTTGAAGATGTATTGCCGGAACATGTCAACACACGTTCGCTGCGTGTTGCCGCAGGTTTTGGCACCATTGCCCGGGTTGTGGCCGAAGGCATGACGATTTACAAAAATAAGCTGTCATTTTCCGAGGCGGAGCGCCGGGTTGCCTCACTGTATCACCCCTATCACAGCGCATTATCGGACCTGTTGTCGGGCAGTATGAAGCAATTCGGCTGCGCGGTGCTGATTGATTGCCATTCCATGCCCTCTCTGGGTGCGCCGCAGATATCTGCGGACCGGCGATCAGCGGATATTATTCTGGGTGACCGCTATGGCACTTCCTGCGCGCCGGTCATTTCGCAAACCATCGAAGAAGTTCTGCGCGGCCAGGGCTATCAGGTTGTCCGCAACAGCCCCTATGCCGGGGGCTATATAACAGATTGTTATGGCAGGCCCGGGAATGGGCAGCACGCCGTGCAGATTGAAATCAACCGGTCACTTTATATGGATGAAAATCTTGTGACACCCTCTGAGGGATTTGGCCGGGTAAAGGGCCATATGTCGGGTCTGATAGCGGCCCTGAGCAGGTGTCTGACACCCGAGCTGCTAAAAGCGGCAAAGGTATAAGGCTTTTCATAAAAAAGGGCCGTTCCCGTGGGAACGGCCCGAGTCTAGGGAGGAAACGCCCAGGAAGGGCACGCGGTAGAAAGTGACTACCGCAATGCACAAAATACCACCGCACTGCAAAAAAGCAATAGAATTAAACACATCTTTCATATTTTTTTTGCGGCGCACAAAAATGCCTGCCGCCGATGGATCAAAACCAGAAACGGATGCCAGCGACCAGGGAGGGAATATCAGTTTTTTCACCATTTTTATCAGCAATATCATGTGTTTTGCCAAGTTTTCGTTGCCAGTTGACGCCAATATAGGGGGCGAATTCACGCCTGATTTCGTATCGCAGGCGCAAACCCAGCTCGATATCATTAAACCCGGCCCCTATGCCGCGATCCTCAACATCCTGTGCCGCCAGGTTCAGTTCCAGCGCGGGTTGCAGAATCATCCGCTGCGTCAGCAGCAGTTCATATTCGGCGGTGAATCGGGCGGACAGCTCGCCCTCGTTGCTTAGAAACAGTGCCGCGCCGGTCTCAAAATAATAGGGCGCCAGACCTTGTGCGCCCAACACGGCGTAACCGCGTCGGGGATTTGGCTCCGGGTCATAACGAACCCCTGCCTGGACATCGAAAAAATCGGTCCACAGGCGCGAATATAATAGCTGCACCTCGGCGTCTTCGATCTTCCCGCCGGTCTTTTTTTCGCCCTCGGTTTTCAGCCACAGCTTGTCCGTGTCGCCGCCGTACCAGCCTTGCGCATCCCATTTCAGGCTATCCTTGCCATCCTGGTTTCGATATTCAAACTGGTCCGCCTGAAAAAACAGGCGTTTCGGCTCATGCTCTTCCATCGCGAAAGCTTGTGTCGTCAGTGTACAGAACAGGGTCATGAAACTCGCGGCGCCCCTATTCATGCCCCATCTCCGTATTGGCGGCAACGGGACCTTCGACAATCACCTTGCGCATCATTCCGGTCATCATGTGATACAGCAAATGGCAGTGGAACGCCCATTCGCCCATGGCGTCGGCGGGGACATCCACGCTCAATGTTTGACCGGGCGGCACATTGACCACATGTTTCAGCGGATTGAATTTTTTCTTGCCCGTATCCAGTTGCATCCACATGCCATGCAGATGCATCGGGTGGCTCATCATGGTCTGGTTGACGAAGGTGAAGCGCACCCGCTCGCCGTATTTTAACCGTATCGGCTCGGCTTCAGAATATTTCCGGCCATTGATCGACCAGAAATAACGCTGCATATTACCGGTAAGCCTGAGTTCAATCTCGCGGTCCGGGGCGCGGTGCGAAGCATACGGAAGCATGGCTTTCAGATCGCCATAGACCAGAACCTTGCCGCCCTTTTCTGCCGGTTTGGGGGTGAGGCCGCTTTGCATGCCATCCGTTCCCTCCATTCCGGGCATGGATCCGTGATCCATTCCCGGCATCGCCATTTTTTCATTTGTACCCTGCGCCGTCATGTCCATGCCGGGCATATCCATTCCCATATCCGCCATGGTCAGTTGCGGGCGCGGGCGCAACGGGGGAATTTCCCCGCTCATGCCCTCTTTGGGCGCCAGCGTTCCCCGCGCATAGCCGGTGCGGTCCAGGGATTCGGCAAAGATCGTAAACGGCCTTTCTTCTTTAGGCTGAACAATCACGTCATAGGTTTCGGCAACTGCAATGCGTAATTCATCCACCGGCGCTGGCTGCACATTATTGCCATCTGCCTGCACCACAGTCATTTTCAGGCCCGGAATACGAACATCGAAATAGCTCATGGCTGAACCGTTGATGAGGCGAAGCCGCACCCGTTCACCCGGTTTGAACAGGCCGGTCCAGTTTTGCCCGGCGCTCTTGCCGTTGATCAGAAATGTATACCCGCTGACATCGGAAATATCCGTGGGGGCCATGCGCATTTGCCCCCAATCGGCGCGGTCTTTCAATGTTGCCCCCAATCCCTTTTCCGAAACATCCTTGAAAAAAGTTCCGGCTGTGCGCTGCGCATAATTATAGTAATCGCTGTTTTTCTTCAGATGGCCGAGGATCGCTTCGGGTTTTTCATCGGTCCAGTCCGACAGCATCACCACATAGTCGCGGTCATATTTGAACGGCTCGCGCGAAGCTGGCGTGATGATGATCGGGCCATACATGCCCTCCTGCTCCTGCAGGCCGGAATGGCTGTGATACCAATAGGTCCCCGCCTGCTTGATCCTGAAGTGATAGCTAAAGGTCTCGCCCGGTTTGATACCGGGAAAGCTGATGCCCGGCACACCGTCCTGGGTGAACGGCAGCAATATCCCGTGCCAATGGATGGATGTGTCCGTGTCCATCCTGTTGGTGACATTGATGGTGACGTCCTCGCCTTCGGTAAAGCGCAACGTTGGGCCGGGGATTTGCCCATTGATCGCCATGGTCTGGCGTTCCCCCCTGTCATAGCCCGCGCGCATTTCATCCACGGTCAGATCATAGGTTCCGGAAAGCGCGCCGGATGCAAATGTCACCAGGGCCACTGTAACCAAAATCCTGAACAGGTATGTCATCTGGCCCACATCCGGTGCTGCATGGCGCCCGATAAATCAGGGCTTGTTAATGGCTTCTGCCTTTTTTGCAAACGTCCGCAGAGACGCCGCCATCAGCAGCATTTACGGGCAGGCCATATGTTTGCTAAAATCCTTATAACAAATAATTTTATCACTGGGAGAGAAACAATGGCCAGGAACCGCGTATGTGACATTCTGGGTATTCAGCACCCCATTCTGCTGGCGGGAATGGGAGGCGCGTCAACACCCAGGCTGGCGGCGGCCGTTTCCGAAGCAGGCGGGCTTGGCGTTCTGGGCGCGGCCGGCTGCGGCCCAAAACTGCTGCGAGAATGGATAGAGGAGGTGCGCAGCCTGACGGATAAACCCTTCGCGGTGGATACGCTGCTGCCTGCATCGGTGCGCCGCAGTGACGGCGCCGGGAATTCCGGCGGGCTTTCGCCCATGGATATGCTGCCCGAGCATATGAAATTTGCCGAGGAATTCATGAAACGGGAAGGTCTGGTAAAACCAACCCGGGAACAGCTGGCTAAAAGCATGGGGCCCGTCGCGCGCGCACCGGGCGAACCGATGATCCTCAGCAAGGAGTTTTTTGAGGCCCAGATGCAGGTCGTGATCGAAGAGCGCATCCCGGTTTACGCCGCAGGTCTTGGCAATCCCGGCCCGTGGATGCGTGAACTGAAGGCCAATGGCACAAAGGTAATGGGTGTTGTTGGGGCCGTGCGCCACGCCGTGCAGCTGGCGTCCGCAGGCCTGGATATGATCGTCGCCCAGGGCCATGACGGCGGCGGCCATAATTCACCCATTGGCACCATGGCGCTGATCCCGCAAGTCGTCGATGCGGTTGGCGGCCCGAGGGGTATTCCGGTTCTGGGCGCAGGCGGCATTTGCGACGGGCGCGGCGTCGCGGCGGCGTTCTGTCTGGGCGCGGAAGGCGTATGGATTGGTTCCGCATTTCTGGCCAGCGAAGAGGCCGGCATCCAGCCCTATCAAAAACAAGCGATCGTGGACAGCAATGAAGAAAACACCATGGTGTCCAAATCAGTCTCGGGAAAACCGGCGCGTCTGATCCGCACAAAATGGGGGCAAGCCTATCTGGATGCAAAGATGGATCCACTGCCGATGCCATTCCAGACCATGGTTTCAGCTCAGGTTATGAATGCGGGCCTGGTCGGCAACCGCACGGACATTGCACCGGGCTTTGCCGGTCAGGGCATCGGCCTGATAAAATCAATACGCCCGGCAAGGGAAATCTTCGAGGATCTGGTAGAAGGCTGCAAGCGCGCATTTGCAAACGCGCCCCGGGAAATCTGATCTGTCCGTAAACTGACGAAAGGCCCCGCTAATCCGGCGCGGCCTTTCGTCTATCCGTCCGGATCGGCCGCCTATACGCCAAACGCCTGCTCGATCCGGTCAAGCTGTGCAATGACCGGATTGCGCGCCGGTAACGGCCCGTCATTGGCGAACATCAGCTGGTCCAGCCGGGACACCCGTTCATACAATCTTTTACTGGCTTCCAGCAGGTTGATCAGCCGGACTGGCAGCAGCCCGGCGCCACGAACCGGACCCCCAAGACATACTTCCCTGGCGCCCAGCCGGAACCCCCGGCCTTCAACTTCCGCCGGCGCCATTTCACCCTGCCGGACTGCGCGCATGGCCAGAAGCCAGGCGGAAATCTGCATCAGCCGGGTCGTCAGGCGCATACTTTCACAGGCGTACACCATGCCCAGTTTCTGGGATAATTGCTGGCGGTCTATTACCCCTTCAAGTTCAAGATAGTCCGCCGCCTCACGCACCATCGTCATGGATTGGTCATAAATTCTATAAAACAAATCCGAACCGGCAAATGAACCGGCGTTGGCCGGGAGTGCCGGTCTGTCCATATCCTCGGGCGGCAGATCGCTCATATGACTTAATCCTTTCCGATGCCTGATATTATGCGTATTAATTGGGGCTAAAATCAGTTTCATCCTATCAGCATCAATGTGCCCTGTCGTTAGGGCAGCATCACACTTTTATCATAATTTCAGAGATTTATTGGTTAATATCAAGCTGTTAGGTTGCAGACAAAAAAAGGGCCGCAATTGCGGCCCAAGTTTTAACAGGGAGCCGTCCGGCAGAACGGAAACGTTGGGGAACGAATCCTTGTGACAGCTGTTGATCAATCTAGTCCTTAATGGTTAATAAAGTGTTTCCTGACAGGCGCACGATAACAAAGGCGGAAATATTTATTTTTAAAACTGAAAATCTGAAAGATCAGGCCAATATTTCTGTCATATTTGCATCGCAATACCATTAAAATCCATTTTATTACTTGCTCCGTCAATCGCGCCGACGCCGGCCCATTCCACATAAGATATTGTTAACCTTGAATAAAAAATCCTTATAGAGAGAAAATAAAGTATTGCGGGCGCATGCTATGGACGGTGTCAATGAACGGCGCTTGCTATTTATGTTGCGTTGCACAATAATACGGGAACATCATGCAACGTTTCTGAAATTTTACCGCATGCAGGGAAACAGCAAATGCTTTACCAGAATTATGAACTGGCCCATGCGGCCGTTGGCCCAATGCGCGCGGTGCTGCACGCCAGCCGGCTGTTGCTTAAACATCCCGCCAATCCAATCGCCTATGCGCCGGCAGCGCCCGGGATGCTAGCAGCCTTCGAGGTTGCAGAGCGTGTAACCCGGCGCTATGGGAAACCCGATTTTGGCCTGACCAGCACCGTGATCGACGGAGCCCCCGTTGCAGTAGATGAGCGGATTATCTTTCGCAAGCCGTTTTGCCAGTTAAAGCATTTCCACCGGGTCACGGACGACCCAAAACGCCGGGACGATCCCAAATTATTGATTGTTGCGCCCATGTCGGGTCACTGGGCGTCACTTTTGCGAGGCACGGTCGAGGCGATGCTTCCCGAACAGGATGTTTATATCACCGACTGGCGCGATGCGCGCAACGTCCCGATCAGCGAGGGGCACTTTGATCTCGATGATTATATTGACTATGTGATTGAATTTTTGCGCCTGATAGGCCCCAATACCCACGTGATGGCCGTATGCCAGCCGGGTGTGCCCGTGCTGATGGCGGCAGCGCTGATGGCCGCCGAGGATCATCCCTGTCAACCGGCCACCATGACCCTGATGGGCAGCCCGATCGATAGCCGCATGAGCCCGACCATTCCCAATAAACTGGCGATGGAACGGCCATTATCCTGGTTTCAGCATAATCTGGTGACCCGTGTGCCGCTTCCCAATCGGGGCTTCATGCGCGCGGTCTATCCTGGCTTTCTGCAGCTGAGCGGCTTTATGCATATGAACCTGAACCGGCATATGGATGCGCACCGGAATTTCTTTGCCCATCTGGTGCGCGGCGACGGTGACAGCGCCCAGGCCCACCGGGAGTTTTATGACGAATATCTTTCTGTCATGGATCTGACGGCGGAATTTTATCTGATGACGGTTAGCGAAGTGTTTCAAAAGCAAAGCCTGGCCAAAGGCGAATCAACCCATCGCGGGCGCCTGGTCCGGCCGCAGGAAATTCGTAAAACGGCGCTGCTGACCGTGGAAGGTGAGCATGATGATATTTCCGGGATTGGACAAACCCAGGCAGCCCACGATTTATGCGCGAATATTCCATCCTCCCGGAAACTGGATTACGTCCAGCCCGGCGTGGGCCATTATGGGGTTTTCAATGGCCGCCGCTGGAAAACGGAAATCGCGCCGCGCATCCGGGATTTCATCCGTGCCCACCCTATCGCTGGCTAACGCAGCGGCCATCCAGACAATCGCCAGGCCTGCGCTCGCGCCGGGCCTGTATCACTTAATTATTTGAAATTGCTAATATTTTTAAACTCTCCCCTGGTTCGCAGGTGGTAACGGGTTTGACCTTATTTATCTGTACCCAAAGCTTAATAAATTTTGAATATGCCTGGTTTTTATGGCACAGTCCTCATCGCGTACGGACTCTCCCTTATATCCCTGTCGCCTGAACATAATGCTGTCCGGCCGGTATCAAATACAACCCGGACGTGTGGTTCGTTCTGTCCTGGTCACCAGCGAGCAGATTTTCTGATCCGGTTATTTTACCGGGCCGGGCATTGCTCTTTCAGAAATGAAACGAACGTCATGAAACGGCCTGTTGAGAATTACGTCGTCGAATTAAACAATGGCAGTGTTGATTTAACAATATTACGCAACCCGCGCGCCAGACGCATGACATTGCGGGTTGATCCGACGCCCGGCGCTGCAACCCTGGTGGCCCCGCCGTTCCTCGACACCCGGACGGCCATGCGCTTCGTGCGGGAAAATGCCGACTGGCTGAGTGAAAAACTGTCACAGCAAAGCATACCGGTGCCGTTCACGCACGGGGCTGAAATTCCGATACGCGGCAAGATGCATCGCATTGAGGGTTTGCGCACGGTGCGCGGCCTGATTGAGCGCCGCAACCAGACCATCTTCGTGCCGGGCGGGCGCGACCATTTGGCGCGGCGGCTGACCGAGTGGCTCAAGGAAGAGGCCCGCGCTGAATTAACGGCGGCGGCGACGGCGCATGCACGGGCGCTGGGCGGCAAACTTTCCCGCATCACCGTGCGCGATCAAAAAAGCCGTTGGGGATCGTGTTCGCCAGATGGCAATATATCCTTTTCCTGGCGTCTGATTCTGGCGCCGTCTGTCATTCTTGATTATGTCGCGGCCCACGAAGCCGCACACCTTGTGCAGATGAACCATGGCCCGTCGTTCTGGAAACTCGTGGCCCGCCGTGTCAAGGACACCAATGCCGCGACAGAATGGCTGCGTCTGAACGGGCCAGAACTGCACCGCTATGGCATGGCGCTTTAATCCGAACCTTTCAGGGTTTGCCAGAACCGCGAGACCAAATCCTGCACGGGCTGCACGATGCTTCTTCCGCTCAGCACGGCCGGTTCAGGTTCCGGCTTCAGGGCCTGATCCATAAAACTTTTCCAGGTTCGCGCCGGCAGTCCGCCTCCGGTCACGCCTTTCATGGAAGCCCCGTCATCATTGCCGAACCAGATACCCGCGACCAGTTGCCCGGTATATCCAATGAACCAGCCATCCCGGTAATCCTGGCTGGTTCCGGTTTTACCGGCCGCCCGATGGCCCTTCAACCGGGCCGCCTTGCCGGTTCCGTTCGACAGCGCGTAAGACAGCATGTCATTCATCTGGTCATACACGCGATCCCCTATAATCCGGGCCCGCGCGTCGTGGCTGCGCCGGTACAGCACGCGGCCCTGGGGTGTCCGCACCTCCACGATGCCATAGGGCGCAACGGCGTATCCGCCATTGGCGAAGGGCGCATAGGCCGCCGTCAATTCCAGCAGGGTGACCTCGGAAACCCCAAGCGCCACAGCCGGTGTCGCCGCCAGCTCGGAGACAATGCCCATACGGTGCGCCGCCGCGATAACCCTGCTGCGCCCCGCAGTTTCGGACAATTTTACCGCCACCGTATTGATTGATTCCGCCATCGCCTGACGTAACGTGACATCGCCCAGATAGGTATTCTTGAAGTTTCGCGGCTGCCACCTGTTCAGAATGACCGGGGAATCGCGCATCACGCTATCGGGATGCAGGCCCTGTTCCAGCGCAGCAAGATAAACAAAGGGTTTGAACGCCGAACCGGGCTGGCGTTTGGCCTGGGTGGCGCGGTTAAACTGGCTTTGCCCATAGGCCCGCCCCCCGGCCATGGCGCGGATGGCCCCGTCGGGCGAAAGCGCCAGCAACGCCCCCTGTTTTACAGAAAGCCGCGTTCCGTCACGCGCCAGTGCATCGCTGATGGCCTGACCCGCAGCGGCCTGCGCCGCAGCGTCAAGGGTGGTGACGATGATCAGATCCCCCTCCGGCCGGCCAATAAATTCAGGTAATTGGTCCAGCACCCAGTCGATAAAATACTGGCTGTCCTGACTGTTGCCGATGCTGCCAAAATTAAGCGGCAGCGCCAGTGCCGCAGTCTGTTCCTGCGCCGTCAAAAAACCCGCCTCGACCATGTTCGAGAGGACCTGTTCCTGACGGGCGCGGGCAAGCTTTGGGTCGTTGACCGGGCTGTAACGGCTTGGCGCTTTCAGCAGGCCCGCCAGCATGGCGCTTTCGGGTAAACTCAGTTCACTGGCTTTTTTGCCGAAATATTTCTGCGCAGCGGCGGAAACGCCGTAACTGCCGCTGCCCAGATAGACCCGGTTCAGATACAGCGCCAGAATTTCATCCTTGGTAAATTTGCGTTCCAGCCACAGGGCCAGCAGAAATTCCTGCGCCTTGCGGCGCAGGTTGCGTTCCGGCGTCAGAAATATATTTTTTGCCGCCTGCTGGGTAATGGTGCTGCCGCCCTGCACCACCCGGCCCGCCCACAGATTTGCGGCCATGGCCCGCGCAAGCCCAAACGGATCAATGCCGATATGTTCATAAAACCGGCGATCTTCGGTGGCGATCACAGCCCGCAGCAGCTGCACCGGCATTTCCCGGAGCCGCAGCGTCGCGCCCACTGTATCGCCCCGGCTGCCGATCAATTGTCCGCCAGCGCCAAGCAGGGTAATTCCCGCCGTCGGCCGCGCCTTGTTCAGGGCGCTGGTGTCCGGCAGATCGTAGGCGTACCAGCCCAGCAGACCCATAACGCCAATTACGCCCCACAGGGTGCTGACCAGCAGCCAGTAAAGTCCGCGCCTGACACGCGAGATCTGGTTATCATCCGCCATAAAAAATCTTAAACGTCCAAATTGGACACTTTTAAGGCATTGTCATAAATAAACTGGCGGCGGGTTTCGACGACATCCCCCATCAATTGCGAAAACAGATCGTCCGCCGTGTCGCTGTGATCCACCTTCACCTGCAACAGCGAACGCACCTGCGGGTCCAGCGTTGTTTCCCACAATTGTTCCGGGTTCATTTCGCCCAGTCCCTTGTAACGCTGGATGCTGATACCCTGGCCGCCGATCTGCTTGATGGTTTCAAACAGCGCCGTGGGCGAAGCGATGGCGTAGACATTATCCTTGCGGCGCAATGTGGCCGAGCGGCGAAACGCCGCCTGAAGTTCCGGCACTTCCGCATTCAGGCGGCGGGCTTCGGCGCTGGCCAGCAACGGCGCGTCTATATCATAACTTTCACGCACGCCGCGCACCTCCCGGAAAAATCGCAGGCCGCCATGCTCGATGGGCGACCCCTGCCAGCCGCGATCCTCCTCGGCGCTGTTTTCGTCAAGCGCCTCCGCAACCGCTTGCGCCACACGCCCCGCATTGGCCGGATCATCCAGCTGTTCGGGCTTAAGGGCGCCTGCAATTGCGACCTGCTCGATAATGAAATCGGGATATTTTCCGCGCGGCAAATGGTCCAGTATCGCGCGGATGCCGCGTGCGTGTTCGACCAGCGCCTGCAAATCCTGACCCGCGCGCTGACTGTCGTCATGCAGATGCAGCACCGCGTCCTTGACGCCGCTGGTGATCAGAAAATCCTCCAGCGCCCGTTCATCTTTCAGATATTGCTCCGAACTGCCCCGGCTGACCTTGTAGAGCGGAGGCTGCGCAATATAAAGATAACCCCGTTCTATCAGCTCCGGCATATGCCGGTAAAAAAACGTCAGCAGCAGGGTGCGGATATGCGCGCCGTCAACGTCGGCGTCTGTCATGATGACAATCTTGTGGTAGCGGGTATTCTCGATATTGAAATCGTTGCGCCCGATGCCGGTGCCAAGCGCCGTGATCAGCGTGCCGATTTCGGTTGAGGCCAGCATTTTGTCAAACCGGGCGCGCTCCACATTCAATATCTTGCCGCGTAACGGCAGCACGGCCTGATTGGCGCGATCGCGCGCCTGCTTGGCGGAACCCCCGGCAGAATCCCCTTCGACCAGAAAAATTTCCGACTTCGCCGGATCGCGCTCCTGGCAGTCGGCCAGCTTGCCGGGCAGATTGGAAATATCCAGCGCGCTTTTTCGCCGGGTCAATTCACGCGCCCGCCGCGCCGCCTCACGCGCCGCCGCCGCCTCGATGACTTTCGAGACAATGGTGCGCGCGTCCGAGGGATGCTCCTCAAACCATTGCGACAGGCGGTCATTGATCAGGCCTTCAACGGCCGGGCGCACTTCGGATGACACCAGTTTGTCCTTGGTCTGGGACGAAAACTTCGGGTCCGGAACCTTGATCGACAGGACGCAGGTAAGCCCTTCACGGGCATCGTCGCCGGTAATCGGCACCTTGGATTTCTTCGCCAGGCCGGAACTGTTGGCGTAATTATTGACACAGCGCGTCAGTGCGCCGCGAAAAGCCGCCAGATGGGTGCCGCCGTCGCGCTGGGGAATATTATTGGTAAAGCACAGCACATTTTCATGAACACTGTCATTCCACCACAGGGACGCATCCACGACAATGCCGTCGCGCTCGCCCGAAATGGCGATCGGCGTGTCGATCAGTTTCGATTTATTGCGGTCAAGATAACGCACGAACGCCTCGACGCCGCCGGTATAGCGCAGATCAACTTCGCGCGCCTCAACCCCGCGTTCGTCGCGCATGGTGATATGCACGCCGGAATTCAGAAACGCCAGTTCGCGCAGGCGGTGCTCCAGCGTCTCGAAACTGTATTCAGTCTGGGTAAAAGTGTCCGTAGACGGAAGAAATGCGATAAGCGTGCCGCTTTTCCCAGGCGCGTCCGCGACAATGGCCAGCGGCCCCTGCGGTTCGCCATGATGAAAGCGCATGAAATGTTCTTTGCCGCCGCGCCAGATATGCACTTCCAGCCATTGCGACAGGGCATTCACAACGGAAACGCCCACCCCGTGCAAACCACCGGACACCTTGTAGGAATTCTGGTCGAATTTACCGCCCGCATGCAACTGGGTCATGATGACCTGCGCTGCGGAAACGCCTTCTTCGCTATGAATTTCCGTTGGTATGCCGCGGCCATTGTCCGAAACGCTGACCGAGCCATCGGGATGCAGGATCACCATGATGCGGTCGCAATAGCCCGCGAGTGATTCATCGATCGCATTATCGACGACTTCATACACCATATGATGCAGGCCGGAGCCGTCATCCGTATCGCCGATATACATGCCCGGACGTTTGCGCACCGCATCAAGGCCGCGCAGGACCTTGATGGATTCCGCGCCGTACTCGCTTGCGGCCTGCTGATTTCTGGAGAGATCGTCACTCATTCTGAAAAAGCCTTATGGTTCTCTGTGCATTTATCCGATGGCGTCGCGCACGGTGCCGCCCGATACAGTAAAATATTGCGCCCGCGCGCCCAGCGCTTCGAACAGAACGCTGTCGGCGCCTGTCATCCAGGCCTGCGCCCCCAAATCCGTGATGGCGTCAAAAAGCGCCGCCCTGCGCCTTGCGTCAAGATGCGCAACCACTTCATCCAGCAGCAGAATGGGCGTGGTTCCCGCATCCGCAATCAGCCGCGCATTGGCCAGCACAATGGCAATCAGCAACGCCTTTTGCTGACCCGTGGAACAATCGCCCGCCGGCGTCATGGTCTCGCCATGCCAGACCAGAAGGTCGCTGCGATGCGGCCCTTCCAGGGCGCGGCCCGCTTCCCTGTCACGCCGCCGTCCCGACGCCAGCACGGCGCGGAAACGGTCTTCCACGTCAACGGCCGCCGAACTGAAAAGCTGGCCTTCCAGCAATCCGTCCAACGCCAGCACGGCGCGCGGAAAAGGTCCCGGCTGTGATTCAAGCGCCAGCATAAGCCGCTGCAGGGCCTCGCACCGGCTGGCCGCCACGGCAACCCCATGCTCCGCCATCGCACCTTCGAGGGCGTCAAGCCACGCCGGATCGGCGCGGCGTCCCCCTATTTCATCGCGCAGCAGACGGCTGCGCTCCTGGCGCGCCCGCTCATACGCATTCAGCCGCGCGCCATGCCCGGCGTCAAAGCCAAGCGCCAGCCGGTCGAAAAACTGCCGCCGTCCGCCGGCGCCATCCGTAAACAGACGATCCATATCCGGCGTCAGCCAGACGATTGCCAGCAACCGTAACAAAACGGCGCTGGAAGATTGCGTGACACCGTCGATACGCACGGTGCGCCGTTCCGCCCCGTGCCCGGCTTCCGGCAATAACCCGGTGCTGACCCTCAGCGGTTCGGACGAGATACAGGGTGCGTCAAGGCTTGCAGCGACTGCCCAGGCCCGGGATGACGCGCCAATACGGGTAACTTCGGAAAGCCGCGACCAGCGTAACCCGCGTCCCGGCGCAAGGAATGACAGCGCCTCCAGCAGATTGGTTTTGCCCGCGCCGTTTTCGCCGGTCAGCACCACCGGGCGTCCATCGAGGTTAAGCCGCGCCTGCGCGTAACAGCGAAAATCGGTAACACTCACCCAGCGCACGGCGGCCGCCGGTGTCCGGCCTGACGGTTGTGGCGGAAAAGTTCGCGCTAGCACAGACAGAAATACCTCATGTTCAGATCGGGCGGGGCCAAGATGCGTCCACAGCACTATTCCCGTATCGGGACCATACGGCGATACGGGAAAGTCAGATTGCGTTAGGGCAGCCTGTAACTGATTTAGGCCACGCGCATTGGCATCAGCACATATTGCGCTGAATCATCCCCGCTATCGCGGATCAAAGCCGGAGAGTGCGCGTCAAAAAATTCAAAAATCGCGTTTTCACCGTCTATCTGGTCGGCTACATCCAGCAGATAGCGCGCGTTGAAACCAATCTCGATCGGCGTGGACCCGTATGTGACCGCAAGTTCTTCGGTGGCGCTGCCCTGATCGGGATTTTTAACCGAAACGGTCATCTGGTTCCTGACCAGATTGACTTTCACGGCGCGGGATTTTTCCGATGAAATGGTCGCAACCCGGTCCACCGCCTGTCTGAGATGCTGATTGGGTACTTCCATCAGCTTGTCGTTGCCGGTTGGAATGACGCGCGTATAATCCGGGAAGGTGCCGTCGATCAGTTTTGTGCTCAGAGTCACCTGGTCAAAAGCAAACCGGATTTTGGCGGTGGTCGCACTGACCGCAACATCGCCTGTGACGTCATCAATCAGTTTACGCAATTCCAGCACCGCCTTGCGCGGCAGAATGATGCCGGGCAGCGTGTCCGCGCCGCTGGGGGCGGGCAGTTCAACCCGCGCCAGCCGGTGCCCATCGGTCGCAACGGCGCGCAGCATGTTGATGCCCGCCGTCTTGGCCACATGCAGATATATCCCGTTCAGATAATAGCGGGTTTCTTCGGTCGAGATCGCAAAGCGGGTCTTGTCAACCAGCCGCTTCAAATCCCCCGCCGCAATCACGAACTGAACAGCGCCGCCGGACGTATTATTCGCGGCTGCATCTGAGTCGATGGCGGGAAAATCCGCCGCTGGCAGGCTGCCAAGATAAAATTGCGACCGCCCCGCCTTGAGCGAAAGACGGCCATTTTCCGGATCAAGGGATATTTCTGCCTGCGCCCCGTCCGGCAGCTTGCGCACAATGTCATGCAGGGTATGGGCGGGGACCGTGGTCTGACCCGGCTGGGAAACTGTGGCGGCAGCGCTTTCGCGCACCGCAATATCCAGATCGGTGGCTGTCAGATCAAGCCGGCCATCGCTGGCCTGAAGCAGAACATTTGACAGGATCGGTATCGTCGTGCGGCGTTCAACAATGCTTTGCACATGGCTCAGGGAGCGCAGCAGAACCGATTTTTCAATGGTGAATTTCATGCTTAAACCGTTCTTGTTAGCAGCGCCTGCGGCTGCTTCGGCCTGCGCAATCTGCCCGGATATCGGGTAATGGCAGCGCTCGAATCACTATAGCAGAGCGCGTGGATTCCAGCAGTAAAAACGCTTGCTCCTACTGCCTGATGGCGGTTTATTTCCGGCGCTGCGTTAGCCCTGCAAAATCCGCTGCAGCTTCTCGACGTCTTCGTTGAGCGAACTGTCGCTTTCGCGCAATTGCTCGATGCGGCGCACCGCATGAATGACCGTGGTATGATCGCGCCCGCCGAATTTTCGGCCGATTTCAGGCAGCGAGCGGGCCGTCAGCTGCTTGGCAAGGTACATGGCGACCTGACGCGGGCGGGCAATCGCGCGGGCGCGCCGGGCCGACAGCATGTCCGCCAGGCGGATATTGAAATATTCCGCCGCCTTGCGCTGTATTTCATCGATGGTAATGCGCCGTTCGCTGGCCCGCAGCAGGTCCTGCAACACTTCCCGCGCCATATCCACCGTAATCGGCCGGCGCACCAGGGTTGCGAAGGCCACGACACGGGTTAGCGCGCCTTCGACGTCACGTACGTTCGAACTGATACGATGCGCCAGAAATTCCAGAACCGGCTCAGCAATATCCAGATCGGGCATCTGGCGCCGCGCGGTTTCCGCCTTGCCCTGTAAAATGCCAAGACGCAATTCATAATCGGTCGGGTGAATATCCGCCACCAGACCCCAGCCAAGACGCGAGCGGATACGCTCCTCGATTCCGTCCAGATCAGACGGCGACCGGTCGGCCGAGATCACCAGCTGTTTTTGATGATCGATAAGGGCATTGAAGGTGTGAAAAAATTCCTCCTGTGTCGAACCCTTTCCCCCGATAAACTGCACGTCATCCACCATCAGAACATCGACCGAGCGCAAGGCCTCCTTGAAGGGCATGGTGTCCTTGTCGCGCAACGCCTTGATGAACTGATACATGAATTTTTCTGCGGACAGATACAGCACCGTGCGCTCCGGACGCTGGGCGCGAATGGCATGGGCGATGGCGTGCATCAGATGGGTTTTACCAAGTCCGACGCCCCCGTGCAGGAACAGCGGATTAAACGGCGGCATATCCGATTCCGCCACCCGGCGCGCCGCCGCATGGGCAAATTCATTGGATTTGCCAACCACGAAATCCTCAAATGTAAACCGCGGATCCAGTGGCGCGCCGATGCGCCCATATTGCCCCGACCGGGCGTCCATCAGATTTCCGGGACGCGCAGAGTGCGCGAACGGGACATCGCCTGCTATCTCCGGCGCGGCCATCATGGCGACGGACGGCGACGGGGCGGATACGGTTTCCACTGCCCGCAGATCCAGTCTCAGCACATGCATGTTCACCGCCCCCCAGACACGCAGAAGCGATTCCCCCAGATGGGCGTTGATCCAGTCGCGCTTGAACCGGCTGGGCGCAATCAACTGCACACTACCCCCATCGATCCCGTTGCAGGTAATGAAGCGCAACCAGTTCTGATACGTCGCCTCGCCCAGTTCAGCGCGAAGACGTGTCACAACCTGCGCCCATTGCCGGGCAATTTCCGTTTCCGGCAGGGGCATCGCGAGGGGTCCTGGCGCACTGTTTGAAGGCGCACCCGTATTTAACAGCGGGATTCTGATATTCCGGTTTCCGGGCTCATCAGCGCCAGGATTTTGCTTCGTCATTAAGCCCCCCGCCAGGATTTGACTGTTCATTCAGCTCCGGCTGAAAATCTGGCCGGTTTTAAATTTTAATGTCCGTTACTCAGCTTTGCCGCCAGGGCAGCCCGGAAAACTTCCAGCCACTGCGGCCGGCGCGATGACGGTTCCCATCCAGATCTCCCTCAAAGCCCCCGGCAAGATTATAGCAGCGCCTGAAACCCTGCCCGGTCAGGCTGATCGCAGCATCGCGCGAGCGCGCCCCCGAACGGCAAATAAACACCACCGCCGTTTCCGGGCCCGCGTGAAGCTGCGCCAGCGCATCTTTTACTTGCGTATCGAAGTCCGGGTTGTGCGCCATGGCGGGAAGGCTCTGCCATTCAATGGTTACCGGTTGTTTGCCTACGGACGATAAATCCGCAAGACCGACGAAATTCCATTCCGCACGGGTGCGCACATCCACCAGCACCGCATCCGCCTCCTTCGCCAGCAACGCCCAGGCGCGTGGAGGCTCTATATCCCCCGCATACCCCCGCGCCGCCACTTCATCCGGCAACGGACTATCTGATTCAGAATTTGCCATCATTTCCCGATCTTACTGGATTAAACTGCATGCGCGATACAGCACACTTCTTAAATATAAAAATAATATAGTTTCAATATATACTTTCTGATTTAATAATAAATCGGCAGCGCGCCCGCCCAGATAACACCTACCGGGCAGGATAAACTGTTAAATACTTAAATTAACTGGGGGGCTGATCGTCTATAGCCTACTGAGAGCAGTGTATCCAAGACAATTACCGGGCGCAATAGGGCAAGGCCAATAATAAGTTGTTTTTTGGAAAGATATTTCCCTTGACTCTGAATGCCGCATTTCATGGTCCGCCGGCAACGAAGAAATAATTATAATTATATTCATTCTCACGGACGCACACTTATTAATCAATAACGCTTTTCCGCCACAATTTATAGAACGCAAACTGCTGCATCTGGATGTAAAGGCAATACTGGCGGGTATCAACCACTTGAATGAAGCTTACCCGGAGGTAGCGCTAAATACACATCAGGCTAAATTCACATCAGGGAAGGCATGAAAGGAATTGCTCTGGCAGGCTGCTGAAAAACCCGGAATTGTCATCCTGATGGCGCGCAGCGGCTGAAGGAT
>JBEBFX010000204.1:0-5183 GCA_040081735.1 Alphaproteobacteria bacterium
ATCCTCGGAATGAATGGCCACGCGGCGGCGCCCATGGCGCAGCACCTGGCGCACGCCCTCATCTTCGGACACCAGCAGGCTGCCGGTGGACGCGCCCATGAACAGTTTCACGCCGGCGCAGCCCGGCAGACGCTCCAGCTCCGCTAGCTCCGCCGCATTTTCCACCGACGCGCCCATATAGAACGCAAAATCGCAATGCATGCGCCCGCTGGCGCGCCGCACCTTGTCCGCCAACGCGGCGGCGTCCGTAGTGGCCGGATTGGTGTTCGGCATTTCAAACACCGCCGTGACACCGCCCATTACAGCGGCGAGACTGCCAGTTTCCAGATCCTCTTTATGCTCGTTGCCGGGTTCGCGAAAATGCACCTGGCTGTCAATTACGCCCGGAAGCAGATGCAGGCCTTTGGCGTGCAGGGTTCGCGCGGCGCTGGCCTGGCCCAGATCGCCAATGGCCGCCGTGCGTCCATCGCGCACGCCGACATCGGCAATGCCGCGCCCATCATGATTGACGATAGTCGCGCCGGATATGATCAGGTCAAAAATGTCAGGCAAGCCGGCCCCCATTGGATCCGATAAAGGAATGTCCTGGTATGTGCAGCGCGTCTATTGCGTAATATCGTCTGTTTCAATACGATATAGTTAATAATGGCTAATGGCGTCTGTCAGAATGGCCCAACGATAGCAATACATGGTTATTGCGAGGAACGCACATGAAATGGATGCCCCGGCTTGTAGTGACGCTTGCCCTGTTGTTCGGATTATCGCCTGCTTTTGCAGAAGTATCCCCCGAGGAAGCCAAACGTCTTGAGACGGATCTGACCCCCACGGGAGCGGAGCGCGCCGGTAATGCGGCGGGGACCATCCCGGCATGGGACGGCGGTTTAACCGCGCCACCCGCTGGCGCCGGTTATGAACCGGGCAAGCACCATCCCGACCCGTTTGCCGCCGACAAACCCCTGTTCACGATCAATGCCGCCAATATGGCGCAGTACGACGCCCAGCTTACACAGGGAAACAAGGCGCTGTTAACGGCGTATCCTGACACTTACAGCATGAATGTGTATCCGGCGCGGCGGTCCTGCGCATTTCCGCCGCATGTCTATCAGGCGATCGCGCGCAACGCCGTCAGCGCGAAAATGATCAACGATGAAAATAGCGTCACCGGCGCCACGATGGCGTCGCCGTTTCCCATTCCGAAATCGGCGCGCGAGGTGCTGTGGAACTTTGAGCTGATGTATCGCGGCTTCAAAACAAAAGGCGGCGCGGCGGCCACGGTGTCATCAAAGGGCGGTGACTTCACGATTGAAGCTGCTGACGAGTACTATATCTGGAACTGGTCCGATCCAGCCATCACTACGACGGAGGGGATGGGCAACATGGTGTTTTTCGTCAACAGAGTAACAAGTAGTCCACCCCAGCTTGCGGGCACCATGTTTTTGGGGCACTACACGCTCGATCAGGTAGCGGACGCCAAACATACCTGGCTCTACAAGCCCGGGGAGCGGAAGGTAAAGCGGGTGACCGGCAACGCCTATGACGCGCCGGCGAATGGCAGCAACGGCGTGCGCACCATTGATATGGGAATTCACGTCTTCAGCGGGGCAGGCGATCATTACGAGTGGGAGCAGCAGGGCAAGTCGGAAAAAATTATCCCATATAACACTTATCGTCTGTCGTCCCCGGACCTTGAATATAAAGATATTATTGGCAAGGGACATCTGAACACGGAACTGATCCGCTATGAATTGCATCGGGTCTGGGAGATCGAGGGAAAACTGAAGGCGGGGATGTCGCACAGCATCGCGCACCGGCGGAAATTTTATTTCGATGAGGACACCTGGATGCTTCTCTCGACGGCGCTTTACGGCCCCGGCGGCGAGATGGCGCGTGTTCAGGAAGGGTTTGCCATAAATTATTACGAGCACCCTGTCTGCATTCTGGCGCCGGATGTGATCTATGACATCGCCGGGGGGGTGTTTCACATCACCAGTATGCGGAACAAGGAACAGGAACTCGACCTTAACGCAAACAATGACCGCGATTTTTTTACAACGGAATCGGTGCGCCGCAGGGGGGTCCGTTAAAGAACCGGCGATGATCTCAGTAATAAAATACCGGCCGGAATTACAGGCAAGAGGAATGACGGAACCATGTTAGGGCAGATAGCAGCCTATTGTCTTGCGCTGGCTTTATTGATGGCCGCTCAGCCCGCCTGCGCGGCTGTGTCAGAAGCGGAAGCCAAACGGCTGGAAGGCGATTTGACCCCCATGGGCGCGCAACGCGCCGGCAATGCGGCGGGCACGATCCCCGCCTGGGACGGCGGTTTAACCGCACCCCCCTCTGGCATAGGGTATGAGCCGGGCAAGCATCACCCGGATCCGTTTGCCGCCGACAAACCTCTTTTCACAATTACTGCTGCGAATATGGCGCAGTACGACGCCCAGTTAACCGATGGTTACAGGGCCCTGCTGGCGGCCTATCCCGATACTTACCTCATGCATGTGTATCCATCGCGCCGGTCCTGCGCCTTTCCGGAACATGTCTATCAGGCGGTAAAGCGCAATGCGGCCGCTGGCCGGCTTGCGAATGACGGCCATAGCGTTACGGGCGCGATGATGGCGGCCCCGTTCCCGATTCCGCAATCGGCGGTGGAAGTGCTGTGGAACAATGAACTGAATTACCGCGGCTACAAGGTATCGCGTGAAAATGTCGCCGCAGCGCCCACCAACGGCGGCGATTTTACGCTGGAACTATCACGCGTGCAGTCAATTTCCGAATGGTCCAATCCAGCGCGCCACAATGTCGGGGAATTGAACAATGTGATTTTCAATTTCATGAAGGTTGGCATAAAACCGCCTTCCAATGCGGGCTCTGTGCTGCTGATGCATAATACCCTTGATCAGGTCTCCGAAATGGCCAATGCCTGGATATACCGGCCGGGAGAACGGCGTGTAAAACGGCTGGCCGGATCAGCTTACGACAATCCATTTCCCGGCAGCGAAGGCATCCGGACCAATGACAATATCGAGGTGTTCAGCGGCGCCACGGACCGTTATGACTGGGAGCTGAAAGGCAAACAGGAGAAGATCGTCGCCTATAACACCTACCGCCTCGCATCCAATGATTATCAGTATAAAGATATTCTGCACAAGGGGCATTTGAACCCGGAACTGCTGCGCTATGAACTGCACCGGGTCTGGGTGGTCGAGGGAAAGCTGAAAGCGGGCAAAAGTCACGCCATTGCGGCGCGTCGCGTACATTATCAGGACGAAGACAGCTGGGTGACTCTGACAACTACTTTGTTCGACGCAAATGACAGGATCGCCCGGGTCCAGGAAGGACATGCGCTGAATTATTATGAACAGCCGCTGTGCTTTTTCTCCTCGAACATTGTTTATGACATGAACGGAGGCAGTTATCATATCATGGGGTTGCGCAATCAGGAAAGCGAGGTAGACTTCAGTCCGGATATCGATCCCAAAATATTCAGCCCCGACGCGATGCGCCGCATTGGCGCGCGCTGAACCGGGCGTTAAGCTAGCCATAATCGGAATGACGCAATACTGACCCGGCGCGGGTTAGTCAGGAGGCAGCATGAGACGAGTATTATTGACGTGCGCGACGCTGGGTCTGCTGGCCGCAGCAAACCTGTCCTTTGCGGCAGTATCCCAGGAAGAAGCCAATCGTCTGGGCGGCGATCTGACCCCGATGGGGGCCGAGAAGGCCGGCAACGCGGCGGGTACTATTCCTGCATGGGATGGCGGGCTGACCGCGCCGCCGCCCGGCGTCACCGTCGACCCTTCAACACATCTGCCGGATCCGTTTGCGTCCGAGGCGCCGCTTTATACAGTGACTTCCGCAAACATGGCGCAATACGGCGCCCAGATGTCGGATGGTCAAAAAGCGTTGATGACGGCCTATCCGGACAGCTATTTCCTGAAGGTTTTTCCAACGCGCCGATCCTGCGCTTATCCAGCGCATGTGTACGCAGCGGCAAAACGCAATGCTGTCAGCGGGCAGCTTGTCCATGACGGCAACGGTGTAACCGGCGCCACTATGGCTGTGCCGTTTCCAATTCCGCAATCTGCGCGTGAAGTGTTGTGGAACCATGAACTGAACTATCGCGGTTTTCAGCTGTGGCGTGAAAATGCTTCCGCTGTGCCGACTCAAAATGGCGATTTCACGCTCGAATTATCAACGGATCAATATATTTACAGCTGGTCTGATCCATCGATGACCAACACCGAGGACATGAAAAATATCAGCTATTATTTTCTCAGGCAGGGCGTCGCCCCGCCGGCGAATTCCGGTTCGATGACGATATTTAATAATACGCTGGATCAGGTCGCCGACCCGCGCCGGGTGTGGAACTACCGCCCTGGGGAGCGGAAGGTAAAACGCACAATGGGCGTGCAGTATGACCTCATAGCGCCGACCGGCGATGGCATCCGGACAAGCGACACGTTTCAGGTGTTTAACGGCGCCGGCGACCATTATGACTGGGAACTGATGGGCAAGCAGGAAAAGATTATTCCCTATAACACCAATGGATTCGCGTCCGCGAAGTATCAATACAAGGATATCATACGCAAGCATAACTTAAATCAGGATCCGCTGCGGTATGAGTTGCACCGCGTCTGGGTGCTTGAAGCCAAACTGAAGCCTGGTTTCACACATGTCTTTGCCTCGCGGCGGCAGATATATCAGGATGAAGATAGCTGGGCCGCTGTCGGCGCCACCCTGTTTGATGGGGCAGGCAAGATTTCGCGTGTGCAGGAAGCGCATATGTTCAATTATTACGATCAGCCAATGTGCGCTGTCAGTTCCGAAGTGATCTATGACATCAATGGCGGCCGGTATCATGTGATAGCCCTGCGGAATCAGCAAAAACCGGTCAAGTTTGAGGTCAAGCTGGACCAGAGCAAGTTCGGCCCGTCGGGGATGCGTTCTCTCGGGGTGCGCTGATACTGTCTGGCCTGTTATCAGTGCGCTGGCAGGGGGGCGTCGGCGGCGGCGCGCGTGGGGTCAGTCAGATTTGCAGCGCTTCAGATAGCATTCAAACCGATGGCCTCTGCCTTGATAAGGCAGAGGATAATAACCTTCCAATTCCTGGGCCCGGCGACGGGCCTTACTCGAACCGCAGCATTAATCCTCGAGAAATTCCATGGCCTGCTGCATGCGTT
>JBEBFX010000048.1:0-18480 GCA_040081735.1 Alphaproteobacteria bacterium
TAAGCCGTGAAATCTCATCAACCTGACCTGAAACCACCGCGTGCAGGCGGCTGCCTTCGGCGGCGCGCGACGCGAACAGATCAGCCAGCGCAGTTTCAAAGCTTTGCAGGACGGCGATATGACGTTTGTCGCGCGCCTCTTCTGTCTCATGCAGTTCGACCTGTTCGACAACGCCGCGAATATTCAGGATGCCACTGGCGGTGGAAGGGGCCAGCCCGGCCTGATTTTCGATCTCCGCCAGCACCGAAAGCACCTGCCGCAACGCCTCGTGATTGATCTTTATCTGTGTCTCACCCGCGTTGCGGCTGAGTTGCAGGCTGATCTGAATATTGCCGCGCTTGAACTTCTGCGCGGTTTTTTCGCGGATCGTACTTTCCAGCGTTGACAAGTCGGACGGCATCCGGACACGCACATCCAGTCCGCGTCCGTTAACGCTGCGCAGTTCCCAAGTCCAGCGGAACGCCTCATATTCTCCGTCGGCGTGGCCAAAACCGGTCATGCTGGCAATCGGCATTTTGGGAGCTGCTCCTGTTCTGGTTACGATTTGCAGACTGGCACTATGCCATAGTTAAATCTGTTAATGAGCAGTTTCATTGCGCTGCGCTTTCTCCCGCATCCGCAATTTAGAGACATTTTTAGTGTGTTCAATCAGGCTGGCCGCAAAGGCATGCCCCCCGCTGCCGTCGGCTGCAAAATATAATGCATCCGTGCTTGCCGGATGCAGCACCGCCAGCAATGCGGCGCGTCCCGGATTGGCGATCGGATGCGGCGGGAGTCCCGGCTGCCGGTAGGTGTTAAACGGACTTTCGATGGCAAGATCCTTGCGGCTGATAGGGGTGTCATTGGGCACGCCCTTGTCACGGGCGTAAACCACGGTGGGATCAGACTGCAAAGCCATGCCGATGCGCAGGCGGTTATAAAACACCCCGGCGATCAGCGGACGTTCAGCAGCAATTGCGGTTTCTTTCTCGACGATGGACGCCAGGGTGACGGCGTCGGCCGGATTTGTGAGGGGAATATGTCCGCCACGCTCCGCCCAGATTTTTTCGAGCAATGATCTATGCGCCGCCTGCATGCGCGCGATCAGCGCCCCCCTGCTTTCACCCCTGGGAAAATTATAGGTTTCCGGCAACAGGCTTCCTTCGGGCGGCGGCGCGGGAAGCGATCCGGATAACGGTTCAGTGCTGGCGAGAAGCGCATATATTTCCGGAATGTTAAGGCCTTCGGCAATGGCGATGCGGTGCTGTAAGATATTACCGGCGCTAACCTGTTCCAGGATCGCACGCATGCTGGCTGATGCAGGAATGGCATATTCACCTGCCTTCAGCCGGCGCCCGTTGCCGGACAAGAGCGCGGCCGCACGAAACAGCATCGGCCGCTCAATGGCGCCGTCGCGCTGCAATTGCGCTGCAATGCCCCCAAGCGAGGCTCCCCTTGGCAGATCGGTGATAATTTCAGCCCGATGCGGTCCGGGCGCGTCAAGCCAGGTTTCTGTCCAGTGCCAAAGCGATGCAGCTGCCAATGCCGCCCACATTACACACCAGGCAAGAATGATGGCTGGCCGCCGGATAGGCGGCGTAAGGTTCATGGGTAATCCGGAAATATTATAGCCGCGCCCGGCTGAACAGCAGGGACGCGTTGGTGCCGCCGAACCCGAAGCTGTTCGACAGGACGGTGTCGATCCTGCGTTCAACCGGCGCATTGGCCGCCAGATTGATCTGCGTCTCGACCGAGGGATTATCCAGATTGAGGGTCGCCGGGGCCACCCCGTCGCGGATGGCGAGTATGGAATAAATCGCTTCAACCGCACCCGCTGCGCCCAGCAAATGACCGATCGATGATTTTGTCGATGACATTACCAGACGACTGGCGGCAGCGCCGAACAGACGCGTAACCGCGCCAAGCTCGATTTCATCGCCCAGTGGCGTCGATGTGCCGTGCGCGTTCACGTACTGAATATCAGAGGATGAAATTCCCGCCTTTTTCAGGGCCATCTGCATGGCGCGAAAGCCGCCGTCGCCGGTTACTTCGGGCGCTGTGATATGATAGGCGTCCCCGCTCAGGCCATATCCGATAATCTCGGCGTAAATTTTTGCGCCGCGCTTTTTGGCGTGTTCCAATTCTTCCAGCACAACAATACCCGCGCCTTCGCCCATTACGAATCCGTCGCGGTCTTTGTCATACGGGCGCGAGCCGCGCGCGGGGGCGTCGTTGAAATTTGTGCTGAGGGCCTTGCAGGCGGCAAAACCGGCCACCCCGATGGGACAGATCGTTGCCTCGGCGCCGCCCGCAACCATGACATCGGCGTCGTCATACTGAATAAGACGGGCGGCGTCGCCGATGGCGTGAGAGCCGGACGCGCAGGCAGTCACCACCGAATGATTGGGGCCTTTGAGGCCAAATTCAATCGATACATTGCCCGACACAAGATTAATCAGCCGTCCGGTAATGAAAAAAGGGCTGACCCTGCGCGGACCCCGTTCGGCCAGTTCCAGCGAAGCCTGCTCAATACCCGGCAGGCCGCCAATACCGGAGCCGATCATAACCCCGGCACGGCAGCGCTCTTCTTCATTGGCCGCTTTCCAGCCGGAATCCTGCATGGCCTGTTTGGCGGCGGCGATGCCGTAAATGATGAAATCATCCATGCGGCGCTGTTCTTTGGGCGATACATAGGCATCGGCGTTGAAGGTGCCGCCGCTGCCGTCACCGCGTGGAACTTCACAGGCGATGCGCGCGGCCATCTGCGAGGCGTCGAATCGGGTGATAGGCCCCGCGCCGCTCTGGCCTGCAAGCAAACGACGCCAGTTGACGTCCACTCCGTCGCCGAGCGGCGTCACCATGCCCATTCCGGTGACAACAACGCGTCTCATCTGGGGAATATCAGCCCTTTGCCGCTTTCAGGAAATTGATGGCGTCCTGGACTGTCTGAATATTTTCAGCCGCGTCATCGGGAATTTCGACACCGAATTCCTCTTCAAACGCCATCACAAGCTCAACCGTGTCGAGGCTGTCGGCGCCCAGATCATCAATAAAGCTTGCGCCATCAACCACCTTGTCGGCCTCCACGCCCAAATGTTCAATCACGATCTTCTTCACGGCAGCGGCGATATCGCTCATTCAAATGTCCTTTCCGGTAGTTCAGCAAATCCCCAGTACCGGGGGCGCCAGTTTGCGTTGGTTTCAGGGATTGCAGGTAGCATACTTTATTGCGCAAAGCCAGTTGCCCGAAAACCCTGGATCAGGTTCAGATCATGGCCATGCCGCCGTTCACATGCAGGGTCTGGCCGGTGACATAAGAGGCCTCCTCGCTGGCCAGAAACAGCACGCAGGCGGCGACATCGGCGCTATCCCCAAGCCGTCCGGCCGGAATGGCGTTTAACAGCCGTTCACGCTGCCCATCGTCCAGGGCGCCGGTCATGGCGGTCTTGATCATGCCGGGGGCCACGCAATTGACCGTGATGCCCCGGCTGGCGATTTCCTGGGCCAGGCTTTTGCTCATTCCGATCATGCCGGCCTTGGAGGCGGCGTAATTTCCCTGTCCCGGATTGCCGGTCACGCCGACCACCGACGTGATGGAGATGATTCGTCCCCAGCGGCGCTTCATCATGCCGCGCAGTACGCCTCGCGACAGTTTGAAGGCGGACGTCAGGTTAACGGCCAGGACGGTGTCCCATTCCTCATCCTTCATGCGAATGAAAAGATTGTCACGGGTCAAACCGGCATTATTCACCAGAATATCAAGCTGGCCCATCGCCGCTTCCGCCTGTTTTGGAAGGGCCTCAACGGCTGCCGCGTCGGACAGATTGCAGGGTAATATATGGGCGCGCGTTCCCAGCTCTGCCGCCAGTCCCTTCAGAACGTCCTGGCGGGTGCCCGACAGCCCGACTGTCGCCCCCTGGGCGTGCAGCATGCGCGCGATGGCGCCGCCAATTCCCCCGGTTGCACCTGTAACAAGCGCGCATTTGCCCGTCAGATCGAACATGCAGGTGCTTCCTTTTTACCCCCAACCAGACAGCAATTCTGTCTGGAGCCGCTTAAAGCTATACTGGATCGTTAGAGGCGTTTCCAGTTAATCGAATGCAGACCGCGTGATTTAGGATGCAAAGAGCGCCATCAAGGACCTTTGCCTTGATTTTTTGCGTGCGCCAAAGCAGTATCCACTAACACTGATACAATTGGTCCAATCTGACAGGATGTTTCTCCAGAGTGAAATTCACGCGGTATTTTATGGCTACCCGCGAACGTCCTGATCGGGCCATTATTCTGGATGAGTGGATTGAACGCGCGGTCAATCTGCCAGTTAGGGAACATGTTCAGGCAGACGGTCGCATCAGACGCTGGACACGGGTTCCGGAATTAGAAAATCGATACCTTCGGGTGGTGCTGCTTCCTGATGGACAGACAATTCATAACGCTTTTTTTGATCGGAGCTTTCAGCCATGAGAATTCGCTACTTTGCTGACACGGATACGCTGCATATTGAATTTCGTGATTCTCTGGTGGCCGAGACTCGCGACCTTGATGAGAATACGTTGCTTGAGCTTGATTCAATGGGGGATGTCTGCGCGATTACCGTGGAGCATGCTTCCGAACGGGCTGGCATACCCCAGTTCTCATACGAACAGGTAGCAGCATAGCGCTAACGGCAGTTCTCCCTTGATTATTGCACTTTGCAATGCCCTAATCATCTGGTCGTTGATTCATAGGGAGGATTAGTCGCATGGCGCCACCAAAACCATCAGGAAGCGGCGTGGGCCAATTTATTACCACCGCCATGTCCAGACTGCATGTCTGGTTTTACCGGGTGTCAGGCGGGCGGATTGGCGGCCGGATGTTCAATGCGCCGATCGTGCTGCTTACCACCACAGGTCATAAAAGCGGCCTTCAACGCACCATACCCCTGCTGTATCTGGATGCAGCGGATGCCAGCTACGCCATTGTTGGATCATATGCGGGAGCCGACAAACCGCCAGCCTGGGTGGTTAATCTGGATAAGACGCCCAGGGCGCAGATACAAATTGGCGCAAGAACCACTAATGTAAATGCAAGTAAAGCCTCTGCCGAGCGCAAGGCCGAATTATGGCCGCGGCTGGTCGCGCTATATCCCGATTACCAAGTCTATCAGGACCGGACCACACGCGACATTCCGGTTATTTTGCTGACGCCTGCATCATAACAGCGCCATCCGGAGGGATTGTGTTGACAGTTGCCTCTAATCTGTCATTAACATGTCATGCAGAAGTGAAGTTTTTTTATATTTTTCATCCAGTTCAGATGCTTATTTCCTTGAATATGAATATTCCGAGGCGTTTTTATGTTGCGAAATTTATTTTCCCGGCTGCTCGCCTGGGATTCCCCTGACAGAATTTCAGAAGAGATTTTGGGAGAACAGGTTCGCCTGATCGCCAAAGGCTCTTTCCTGGATGTGCTCATTTTCGTGACGGGAGCAGGCCTGATCGCCCTCGGGTTTGTGGCGGCCGAGAAGGTGAGCATCGACGCCGCGGCAGGTTGGGGCGCCGCATTTGTGGCGGCCAACATCTCAGGGCTGTTACTCACGGGGATATTTAACACCGCCATCAATAATTCCGATGGCGCCGGACCTGATTATCTTAAATGGGCAATGCTGTTCACAGTGCAGATTTGCTTTCTGAACCTGGCGTGGAGCAGCCTTTTCCTGGTTTTCTTTGATGCGGCTTCCATTGCGACAATTTCCGCCCTGACGGCCGCCGCATTGATTGGCAATATTTCCGCCATTACCAAGTTTCTGCCTCTGAGATCTGCAATTATTGCAGCTGCTTTGTGCGTTAATGGGCCTGTAATTGTGCGCCTTTTGGCCGAGCGGCACATTGACAGTTTCATCCTCGCGGCGGGTGTCGCCCTGATCGGGCTGCTTTTCGCGCGGGGCGCCCTGACAGCCAATACGACGCTGACTGAATCCCTGCGGTTGCGTTTTGAACGGCGCGAAATGGTGGCCCGTTTGCAGGGGTCTCTGCTGGAGGCGGAACTGGCCAATGCGGCGAAATCACGATTTATAGCCAGCATGAGCCATGAATTACGCACCCCCCTGAATGCGATAATCGGTTTTTCCGAACTGCTGCAACAGGAAGTTTACGGGCCTCTGGGCGATCGGCGGTACGTGGATTACGCTGGCGATATTTCGCAAAGCGGGGACCAGTTGCTGTCAATGATCAATGATATTCTGGATTTGTCAAAAATTGAGAACGGCACTTTGCTGTTATCCGACGATGAATTTGATGTGCAGGCGCTGGTTGATTCGGCGATTTCCATGGTTTTGCCGGCGGCGGCTATCAAGAAAGTGCAAATTAAACTTGCCTCTGATCTGGGTGGGTTCCGTCTCACGGTTGATCGTATCCGGCTGAAACAGGCGCTTATTGGCCTGCTGGAGAATGCGGTGAAATTTTCCGCCCCCGGCCAGACTGTTAGTGTTGGCTGGCGCCCGGGCCCCGTTGGCGCATTGGATATCGTCATCGCCGATGACGGCATCGGCATGACGGATTCTGAAATTCAGCTTGCGCTCACGCCGTTTGAGCGTGCCGCCGAAAGCGGTCTGATGGCGGATACAAGGGGGGCGGGGCTTGGATTACCCCTGGCAAAGGCGCTGCTGGAACTGCATGGCGGTGCGCTGATTATAGAATCCAGACCGCAGGAAGGAACGGCCGTCACGTTGCGGCTTCCGGAGGACCGCGTTTCCAGGGTTCAGGCGGGGCCCCGATTAAATTCTGACACTGATGACGTGGATGGTCTGATCGATCGCCGTAATCAGGCCAATCCTTCGGGATCGCGTCGTTAAGCGCCCTGATAAGCAGTGATCCCGTCAGGGCTCCGGCGTGAAATAACTGTTGGCCAGGCCTCCGCCGTTGTAACATCGCGTGATTCTGGAGCACTCATGTGGTGGGGTATACGCCGTGCGCAAATACATATTGATGACATCGATCGCTGCATTGATCAGTTTCGCCAGTTCCGTTTCTGCGGCAACGCTGGATGACGTCAAAAAGAAGGGCTTTGTGCAGTGCGGGGTCAGCCAGGGCCTAAAGGGATTTTCCAGCCCGGACGACAAAGGCGGCTGGACGGGCATTGATGTCGATCTGTGCCTCGCCATAGCGTCCGCAATCTTTGGCGATCCGGAAAAAGTCAAATTCACGCCTTTGTCGGCGAAGGAGCGCTTTACTGCGCTGCAATCGGGCGAGATCGACGTCCTGTCACGCAACACCACCTGGGCGCTGTCGCGTGATACGGCATTGGGGTTCGATTTCCGAGCCGTCACATATTATGACGGGCAGGGCTTCATGGTCCGTAAAAGCTCGGGCGTCAAAAGTGCGCGGGATCTGGATGGCGCCACCGTTTGCGTATTGATGGGAACATCAACCTCGCTGACGCTGGCGGACTATTTCCGATCCAATAACATGAAATATGAGCCGATCACCTTTGAAAAGGACGATGAGGTCGTTGCCGCTTATGAATCGGGCCGCTGTGACACTTATACGACGGATAGTTCCGGCCTGTACGCCAACCGGCTTACCCTGAAAGATCCGCAGGAGCATATCGTCCTGCCCGAGATTATCTCGAAGGAGCCGCTGGGTGCAGTGGTCCGGCACGGGGACAATCAGTGGGGCGACGTCGTATCGTGGTCGCTATACGCCATGCTCAATGCCGAGGAGCTTGGGGTCAATTCCACGAATGCGGCGGGGATGCGCGAAAGCGAGAATCCTGAAATCCGCCGCCTGCTGGGCACCGAAGGCAAGTTCGGCGAAGGCCTGGGCCTGTCCGACGACTGGGCCTATAATATTATCGCCAAAGTCGGCAATTATGCGGAAATATTTGAGCGCAATGTCGGCAAGGGCTCACCGCTGGCAATCCCGCGCGGTTTGAATGCCCTTTGGACCCAGGGCGGCATCCAGTATGCGCCGCCCGTTCGCTGATTAGTCCTGATGCAAAATCCGGCTATCTGGAATAATCCGCGTTTCCGGGCCTGGCTATTTCAAATCCTGGCTATACTGCTTGTTGGCGGTTTTTTTGCGATGCTCGCCGCCAACACCGTGGATAATCTCAGGCAGTTGAACGTTGCGTCCGGTTTCGGCTTTCTGGGCCATACCGCGGGCTTCGGCATCAGCCAGACACTGATCGACTATTCCGAAGCGTCAAGTTATGGCCGGGCCTTTCTGGTGGCGCTGCTGAACACCCTGCTGGTGGCGGGAATCGGTATTTTCCTTGCCGCAATTCTGGGCTTTGTGGTGGGCATTGCGCGATTGTCATCCAACTGGCTGGTGGCGCGGCTTGCGGCTGTTTACATCGAAATTTTCCGTAATATTCCATTGCTGCTGCAAATTCTGTTCTGGTACACCGCCGTGCTCAGCAATCTTCCCGCGCCGCGCAACAGTTTTGAGATTGGAAGCCTGCTGATCAACAATCGCGGTATGTATTTGCCGGCGCCGGTCGCTGAAACCGGGTTTGGCGGCGTGGCTGTGGCGGCGGCTGTTGCGCTGCTGGGTGTTGTTTTCCTGCGTTACTGGTCGAATATGCGGCGGACCGCCACCGGGCGGGGCGCACCGGTATTCTGGCCCGCCCTCGGGCTGCTGACAGGCCTGCCGCTGATGGTATTCTGGCTGTCCGGTTCACCACTGCATTTTGAGGCGCCGGTGTTGCGCGGGTTTAATTTCACCGGGGGTATCCGGGCGATCCCGGAATTGCTGGCGCTCCTGTTTGCGCTATCAATTTATACAGCGGCCTTTATTGCCGAGATAGTCCGGTCCGGCATCCAGGCGGTGAACTGGGGTCAGAGTGAAGCCGCGGTGGCGTTGGGCCTACGCAGATCAGAAGCCCTGCGCCTGGTGGTGCTGCCCCAGGCCCTGAGGGTAATCATTCCACCGCTGACCAGCCAATTTTTGAACCTGACAAAAAACTCGTCGCTTGCGGCGGCACTGGCCTATCCGGAGCTGGCGTCGGTTTTTGCCGGAACTGTGCTCAATCAGACCGGGCAGGCCGTTGAGGTGCTGACGATTACAATGGCGGTATATCTCAGCCTCAGCCTGCTGACATCCCTGGCGATGAATTATTATAATTCCCGCATCGCGCTGGTGGAACGATGAGTTTTGTCCGCGAATCCTATCTGATCCAGACGCCGCCGCCGCTGTTACGGGTGGGTGTGCCGGGCTGGCTGCGCGAAAATCTGTTTTCTTCGGCGGGAAACACCTTGCTGACGTTGACTGGCCTGTATCTTTTATGGATCATCGTGCCGCCATTTATCGAGTGGGCCCTGCTGGACGCCGTATGGCAGGGCAGCGGGCGGGATGCCTGCCTGGTTGAGGATGCGGGGGCCTGCTGGGCGTTTGTGGCCGCAAAGTTCGGTCAGTTCTTGTATGGCCGCTATACAATTGAAGAGCGCTGGCGCGCGGATCTGGTGTTTTTGATTGGCGCGCTGACGGCCGGCCTGCTGATGAGCGGGCGTGTGCCGGGACGGCGCTATGTTTTCGTGTTTGCGGTTCTGATTTATCCGGTGCTGGGCTATGTATTACTGACAGGCGGCGTGTTTGGGCTGCCGGCGGTTGAGACATCGCTCTGGGGCGGATTGCTGCTGACCTTCGTTGTGGCGTCCGTGGGGATGGCGGTTTCGTTTCCCCTTGGTATTTTGCTGGCCCTGGGGCGGCGCTCGCAGATGCCGGTGATGCGTCTGCTGTCGATCCTCTATATCGAGGCGTGGCGCGGGGTGCCGCTGATCACGGTTCTGTTCATGGCCAGCGTCATGCTGCCGCTGTTTTTGCCGCCGGGGACGAATTTTGATAAATTGCTGCGTGTACTGATTGGCGTTGCGCTGTTTTCATCCGCCTATATGGCGGAAGTGGTGCGGGGCGGATTGCAGGCCATCGCGCGCGGCCAGTACGAAGCGGCAAGCGCGCTGGGGCTTGGATTTTGGCGGCTGAACCTGCTGATCATCATGCCCCAGGCGCTCAGACTGGTGATCCCCGGCATTGTGAATACCTTTATCGGCCTGTTCAAGGATACGACGCTGGTTATGATTGTGGGACTGTTTGATTTTCTGGGCAGCGTGCAGGTAAATTTTTCCGACGCCAACTGGGCGGCCCCGCAAACTGCGGCCAGCGGCTATGTTTTTGCCGCGCTGGTGTTCTGGATCATCTGTTTTTCTATGTCGCGCTATTCCATGCGCATTGAAAGCCGGTTAAACGAGGGAACACGGCGCACATGAATGACACGCCATTGGCCATAGAAATTACGGGCCTCAATAAATGGTTTGGTGCTTTTCAGGTGCTGAAAGCCATTGATCTGTTGGTAAAGCGGGGCGAACGCATTGTGATATGCGGCCCGTCGGGGTCCGGAAAATCGACCCTGATCCGATGCATTAACCGGCTGGAGGAACATCAGCAGGGCCGGATTATTGTCAATGGCATCGAGCTGAACAATGATCTGAAACGCATTGATGAAGTGCGCGCCGAGGTTGGGATGGTGTTTCAGTCGTTTAATCTGTTTCCGCACCTGACGATTCTGGAAAATTGCACGCTGGCCCCCATCTGGGTGCGCAAAATGCCGAAGGCCCAGGCCGGCGAAGTGGCGATGCGCTATCTCGAACGGGTGCAGATCGCCGAACAGGCGCATAAATTTCCCGGTCAGCTTTCGGGGGGGCAGCAGCAGCGGGTGGCGATTGCCCGCGCATTGTGCATGAGCCCGAAAATCATGCTGTTTGATGAGCCGACATCGTCACTTGATCCGGAAATGATCAAGGAAGTGCTGGATGTCATGATCGGTTTGGCGGGCGAGGGGATGACAATGCTGTGCGTCACCCATGAAATGGGTTTTGCCCGCACGGTAGCCGACCGGGTGATATTTATGGATGAAGGGCAGATCGTGGAAGAAAATGTGCCCGGGGAATTTTTCAGCCGTCCCCAACATCCGCGCACCCGGGAATTCTTAAGCCAGATACTGAGCCACTGAGAGAGCAGGCCATGCCAAAAAAATCGTCCCTTACCCTGTTGGGAAAAAAAGTTGTCACGCCAAAATCTCCGGAACAGGCGGTGCTTGAGAAAGTCGCCAACCCGCATCCCGGCACGGATTATCTGGTGCGCTTTACCTGCCCGGAATTTACGTCGCTTTGTCCCATGACAGGCCAGCCGGATTACGCGTATCTGATGATCGATTATGTGCCCGGCAAATGGATCGTTGAATCCAAATCCCTGAAACTGTTTCTGCAATCATTCCGCAATCATGGCGCGTTCCATGAGGAATGCACGCTCACCATCGCAAAAAGGGTGATGACAGCGATTGGGCCGAAGTGGCTGCGGATTGGGGGGTACTGGTATCCCAGGGGCGGGATGCCAATCGATGTATTCTGGCAGACGGGCGCGGCGCCTAAAAACCTCTGGATTCCCGCCCAGGATGTAGCCAATTATCGCGGGCGCGGTTAACAGGTTTGCCATAATATGCCGCCACCCAGGGTAAAACGCTTTTATGAAACGGCTGCGGCTGTCAACGCTGATGGGGGCTATCATATTGCGCTGGATGGCAAACCGGTGCGCACCCCGGGGGGTCAGACCGTGCTGCTGGCGAACAGGGCGCTGGCTGATGCTCTGGCGGCGGAATGGGACGCCCAGCGTCCGCACATTGACCTGCCGCGCATGGGGCTTAATCAGCTGGTGAATGCGGCCATTGACCGGGGTCGGGCCGATCGGGCGGCGTTGGCGGATGAACTGATCGCCTATGGTAATACCGATTTGCTGTGTTACCGCGCCGAAGGGCCGCCCGCCCTTGTGGCGCGCCAGACGGCGGCGTGGGATCCTGTGCTGGATTGGGCCGGGGCCCGCTACGGGGTGCGCCTGAAGGTGACCAGCGGCATCGTGGCGATAGAACAGGACGCCCCCGCGATGGGGGCGTTAGGGGCTGAGGTTCTCAAGGCGGACCCGTTTCAGTTAACGGCTTTGCGCGCCGCTGTGGGGATCTGCGGATCGCTGATTGTGGGGCTGGCGGCGGCGGAAGGGTGTCTGGATGCCGGGCAGGCGTGGCGGACGGTTAATGTCGATGAAGACTGGCAACGGGAAAAATGGGGCGAAGATCCCCAGGCTGTTTCCAATCGGGCAGACGCCTTTGCGGCCTTTTCCCATGCGGTCCACATGCTGCGGCTTCTGCAAGTGCTGGAATCTGAGTCCCATTGATGCTATGCCAACTCCCGCCAGAGCGGCGTGCGATCAAGAAAAAACCCGGGGGTTTTATGGATACGATTGGCCAGTTAGACGCAAAGCGCCTTGAAGCGCGCCAGGGTGGGGGGCAGCGCCGCATTGATGCCCAGCACGGCAGGGGCAAGCTGACGGCGCGGGAGCGGCTGGAGCTTCTGCTCGATGCAGGATCGTTCGAAGAGTTTGACATGTTTGTTGAACATCGCTGCGCGGATTTTGGCCTGGCCGAACAGCGTTTTCCCGGCGATGGGGTCGTAACCGGCTGGGGCACCATTGACGGGCGGATTGTATATGTGTTCGCCAAGGATTTTACGGTTTTCGGCGGCTCGCTGTCCCAGGCCCATGCCCAGAAAGTCTGCAAGATTCAGGATATGGCCCTGCGCAATGGCGCGCCGATTATCGGCCTGATGGATGCAGGCGGCGCGCGCATTCAGGAAGGCGTCGACAGTCTGGGCGGGTACGGAGAAATCTTTCAGCGCAATGTGCTGGCGTCCGGCGTCATCCCGCAGATTTCGGTGATCATGGGCCCCTGCGCCGGCGGCGATGTGTATTCGCCCGCCATGACAGATTTCATTTTCATGGTCCGTGACACGTCCTACATGTTCGTCACCGGCCCGGACGTGGTGAAAACCGTCACCCAGGAAGAAGTCAGCGCCGAACAATTGGGCGGGGCCAGCATCCATACGGCGAAATCCTCCATTGCCGACGGGGCCTATGACAATGATGTTGAAACCCTGGAGCAAATCCGCCGTCTGATGAGCTTCCTGCCTGCGAATAATCGCGAGAAGGCCCCGGAACGTTCAACCTGGGATGCGCGGGACAGGCTGGAAATGTCACTCGACACGCTCGTGCCGGACAACGCCAACAAGCCCTATGACATGAAAGAACTGATCCTCAAAATTGCTGATGAGGGTGATTTTTTTGAAATTCAGGAACAGTTCGCCAAAAACATCATTACCGGATTTGCGCGCATCGACGGGCAGCCGGTGGGTATCGTCGGCAATCAGCCCATGGTGCTGGCGGGGTGTCTTGATTCCGACGCCAGCCGCAAAGCGGCGCGTTTTGTGCGGTTTTGCGACTGCTTCAATATTCCGATCGTTTCTCTGGTGGACGTTCCGGGGTTTTTGCCGGGCACCGCCCAGGAATATGGCGGGCTGATCAAGCATGGCGCGAAACTGCTGTTCGCCTATTGCGAGGCGACGGTGCCAAAGATAACGCTGATCACGCGCAAGGCCATGGGCGGGGCCTATGTGGTGATGGCGTCCAAGCATCTGCGCGGCGATCTGAACTTTGCCTGGCCGACGGCGGGCATTGCGGTGATGGGCGCCAAGGGTGCGGTGGAAATCATCTTCCGGGAAGAAATCGGATCACCTGAAAAAATCGCTGCGCGCACCGGGGAATATGAGGCCCAGTTCCTCAATCCGTTCGTTGCGGCCAACAGGGGGTATATTGACGAGATTATCATGCCGCATTCGACGCGGCGGCGGATCAGTCTCGCGCTACAGCGCCTGCGCAACAAGAAGCTGGAAAATCCGTGGAAGAAACACGCTAACATCCCTCTGTAGACTGATAAAATTATGTTCACAAAAATTCTGATCGCCAATCGCGGTGAAATTGCCTGCCGGGTTATCAAGACCGCGCGAAAAATGGGTATCAAAACCGTTGCCGTTTATTCCGATGCGGATGCGTCTGCACTGCATGTAAAAATGGCGGATGAGGCGGTGCATATCGGCGCGCCGCCGGCCGCTCAATCCTATCTGATCGCGGATAAAATTATTGCGGCGGTCAGGCAGACCGGCGCCCAGGCCGTGCATCCGGGCTATGGTTTTTTGTCGGAAAACACGGCCTTTGCCGAACGTCTGCAAAAAGAAGGCATCGCCTTTATCGGCCCCAATGTGCGCGCCATTCAGGCGATGGGCGACAAGATTGAGTCAAAAAAACTGGCTGCCGCCGCCAAGGTCAACACGGTGCCGGGCTATCTGGGCGTCATCAGGGACACGGATGAAGCGGTAAAGATTTCAGCTGAAATTGGCTACCCTGTCATGCTTAAGGCGTCGGCGGGCGGCGGCGGCAAGGGCATGCGCATTGCCTGGAACGAGGCCGATGTGCGCGAAGGTTTTCCCGCCGCGACGGCAGAGGCGATCGCCAGTTTTGGTGATGACCGGGTATTTGTCGAAAAGTTTGTCACCGAACCGCGCCATATCGAAATTCAGGTTCTGGCCGATAAACAGGGCAACACCCTGTATCTGGGCGAGCGGGAATGTTCGATCCAGCGCCGCCATCAAAAGGTCATTGAAGAGGCCCCCAGCCCGTTCCTGGATGAAGCCACGCGCAAAGCCATGGGTGAACAGTCGGTCGCCCTGTGCAGGGCGGTTAATTATGAATCCGCCGGCACGGTTGAATTCATTGTCGATAAGGACAGGAATTTTTATTTTCTGGAAATGAATACCCGCTTGCAGGTGGAACATCCGGTAACGGAACTGATCACCGGCATTGATCTGGTCGAACAGATGATCCGCGTTGCGGCGGGCGAGCCGCTTTCCTTAACCCAGGCGGATGTGAAACTGACCGGCTGGGCGATGGAAAGCCGCGTTTACGCGGAAGACCCGTTCCGTAATTTTCTGCCGTCTATCGGGCGGCTGGTGAAATATCAGCCGCCAGCTGAATCCGTTCAGGATGGCGTAACGGTGCGCAATGATACCGGGGTGTTCGAAGGCGCGGAAATTTCCATGTTCTATGACCCGATGATCGCCAAGCTGTGCACCCATGCCGCCACCCGCACGGAGGCCATTGCCGCCATGAGCGATGCGCTGGACGCCTTTCATATTCGCGGCATCCAGCATAATGTGCCATTCGTTGCGGCTGTGATGCAGCATCCCCGTTTTGGGGAAGGGCGCCTGACCACGGCCTTCATTGCCGAGGAATGGCCCGATGGCTTTCACGGCACGGAATTATCAGCCGATATAAAACGCGATCTGGCGGCGGTCACGGCCTTTATCTATTTGCAGCAAGCCGCGCGCGCCAGGGATATTTCCGGTCAGATCAAGAGCGGCTACCAGATTCACCGCAGCCATGACTGGGTGGTGACGCTGGATGAGGAAAATTATCCTGTCAACGCAACCCTGACTGAAAACGGGTGCGTTATCACATTTGCAGGCGCGTCAAAGCCATGCCGGGTGGTAACAGGCTGGACGCCGATGCAGGCCGTCATGCGCGCAACGGTTGATGGCCGCCACATGATCGTGCAGGTGGACCGCCAGGCAAGTTACCGGCTGCTGAGCCATCGCGGCGCCACCGTTAAGGGCGTCATGCGCAGTGTGCGTTCAGCGGAACTGTTTGCGCTGATGCCGGAAAAAATTGCGCCGGATCTGTCGAAATATCTGCTGTGCCCAATGCCCGGTCTGGTGGTTTCGATCGCCGTGGAAGTCGGTCAGGAGATCAAGGCGGGCGAAACTCTTGCCATCGTAGAAGCCATGAAGATGCAGAACATTCTGCGCGCCGAAAGCGACGGCGTCGTTGCCGCCATCAAGGTAAAGGCCGGCGAAAGCCTTGCGGTGGATCAGGTAATCCTGGAATTTGAATAGCCCGGTCAGCGCACCCCCAGCCGGCGGATGGAATCGGGGGTGTAGCGGTCTTCATTTAATTCGTCGGCAAAAAAATTGATCTGCGGCTCCTGATTGGTAAAGCCCAGCACCAGATAACGCCCGGCATTGAGATCGTAGGAAACCGCGGCGGCGGCCCCGCAAACCGGCACTTCATAATACGTATAGCCGTACTGTTCCTGCACGCGCCACAATTCGCTGCGTGCGTCATACTGGCTGGTGTTCAGCACCTGCCAGGCGTCGGCATCGATCCAGAATTTCCGTTTTGAATATAGATGACGGAAATCCGGGCGCAATTTGGCCTCGATGACTTCCAGGCGCTGAAGTTCATAACGCACAAAATCCTGATTGATGTGCCCGCCGCTGGTGAATATATCCTTGTACTGATGTTTGCGGCTTAGCAGATCGTAATTGTTAGCGGGCGCATAGGCTTCCTGGCGCCCGACATAGGTCCAGTCGTACCTGTCGGTGGCGCCGTTATAGCCTCCGTAACTGTCTACGGTTTGCAGGCCGTCTGAATTGGTGCCCGGATTATCATAGGCAATATCCGGCGCGCGCCGGACGCGCCGGGTGCCGGGACTGTAGATCCAGGCTTTGCGGGAGCCTTGCGCCTGGTTGATGGTTTCATGCACCAAAACCACGTTGCCTGCGGCCCGGGCAGGGGCGATGGTGTGGGCGATGTATCGCAGGCTGATATTGTTGAGTTCCGAAACATCGGTCTTTGCAGGGTCTGAATAATGCTGCAGAACTTCATCCTGCACGACATATGGCGTAAAATCACCGCCGCGGGTAGGCACCGCCGCGACAAATTGCCGGGTCACCTTAAAATTGCGGAACTTCAGCTTGTGGTTCCAGATTACTTCCTGCGCCACTCCGGGAAATGGAAAGGCAGTCGAGCGGATGGCGCCTGTCAGACCGACACCGTCCGCCGATCCGGCGCTATTTAGCGCATTGCGTTTCACGATCTCATAGACGGCCGCAGGCTGCGCGCAGGAGCGCCGGGCGGGGAAGACGTTCATCTTGTAGGTGTCTGGATAGGCCGTGAACATCGCCGTCGTGGTTTCAGTCAGATTTTTCGCATATTGGACGGCAGTGGCCGCATTGATGGTGAACAGGACTTTGTCGTCTGCATAGGGGTCGGGGTGGCGGTCGCCAACTTTATAGGTGACGCTTGCCGGCGGCGCCTGAAGGCCGCCGGTCCATTCAGGGATCGTGCCTTCCTTGTTGCCAGATTTTTGCGAACCCATCGGAGTCAGGTCTTTGCCAAGCCGGTCAGCAACTTCTGCTGGAACGCCGGCTGATGCCGGCGGCGACAGGGCCAGGGTATAAAGAATACCGGCGCAAAACCGCAAGGTCCCGGATTTGAATCCGTATTTGTGATGCTGCGCCCGCTTCCCCATGATAAAATCTCCAGTCCATATCAGCGAATGATATTCGCCGTTATGGACTGTAACAATTTAATTTCACGATGGGTAGCGCCGCCTAATCGGCATCCGTCAGTGACGCCGCCTTTATCAGGTTTCCCGGCACCGGGCGCAGGATGAAGGCAGGCACATGATCGCCCATGCCGACAATCCGGTGATCATCGCGGCGATGATCGTCCCGGGGCAGCGGGCGCGACACATGACGGTCGTTAAGCGGTATCTCGACGGCCTTGTCCGCCAGCAGGACCGTGCCGGAAGTTTCCGGAAGTTTCTCAGTTTTCGCGCGCCTGGCAGCGGGCCTGCGGCGTTTGGGCGCCTCCATGGATCCCTGTTGCGCCAGTTCCGGTTCAGCGGCTGTGAGTGCGGCGCTGGCGTTCTCCATCCTGGGGATTGCAATCCCGGTCATGCGTTCGATGGCGTCCACATATTTTGTCTCGGCCGGGGACGCGAACATAAACGCAAATCCTTCACGCCCTGCGCGCCCGGTGCGGCCGATGCGATGAATGTAATCTTCGGAATGGATCGGCACATCGAAATTGAAAACGTGGCTGACTTTTGGAATATCCAGACCCCGGGCCGCAACGTCGCTGGCAACCAGTATCTGAATTTCATCGGCCTTGAATTGTTCGAGCACCTGCAACCGGTGCCGCTGTTCCATATCGCCATGCAACGCACCGACACTGAAATCATGTTCTTTCAGGCTTTTAAACAGCACGTCCACGTCACGCTTGCGGTTACAGAAGATTATCGCGTTCGCCACCGGTTCTGAACGCAGTAAAGAGCGCAGCGCCTTGCGCTTCTCGCGGGCATCCACCAATACCAGAGATTGTTTTACGGTCTTGGCGGCGGAAGTAGGCGAGGCCACTTCAATACGCCTGGGATTATTCAGAAAAGCCTCAGTCAGACGCTGAATTTCGCCGGGCATGGTGGCCGAGAAAAACAGCGTTTGCCGCCCGGTTGGCAGTAACTTGCAGATTTTCTCGATGTCCGGGATAAAGCCCATATCCAGCATGCGGTCGGCTTCATCAATTACCAGAATTTCCACCCCGTGCAGCATCAGCTTGCCGCGCCCAAAATGGTCCAGCAGCCGCCCAGGTGTGGCGACCAGCACATCGACGCCGCGGTCAATGAGCTTCGCCTGATCGTTGAATGAGACGCCGCCAATCAGCAGCGCCATACTGAGCTTGTGGTATTTGCCGTAAATTTCGAAATTCTCGCTAACCTGCATGGCAAGTTCGCGCGTCGGTTCAAGGA
>JBEBFX010000049.1:0-18439 GCA_040081735.1 Alphaproteobacteria bacterium
TGGCCTGGGTCGCAGTGGGATTGGTTGCAATTGCCGCGTTGACGACATAGCTGAAGGTGGTGGCGGATTGCCTGCGGCCTTCTTCGCGCATCCGCGTGGCCAGCAGTGGATCACGGGTCGTATCGCTCATGCGATCGACGCGGGCCTCATCCTGTTGCGCCAGGGCGGCGGCGTTGCGAAGATCAGCCAGAATCTGTGCGGGCAATGATGGCGCCGCCTGCGCCCCGGCGCCTGTCAGCAGACAGAAAATCAGCACGGCGGCGCCGGAACGCGTCCGTTTCTGACGACCCGCCCAGCAGATTGTCATAAGCCCCCCGCCGTTGTCCCGCTAACCATAAATGCGACCCCTATTCCGGACGAAACGCCGCCGCCTCGGTTTCCGCCCTGGCGATCTGTTCCGGCGTCAATTTCCCGCTTAATTGCGCCACCAGTTCCGCCGCTTCACTTACCCCCTGATTTGCCGCGATCAGCGCCCATTTCAGGGCTGCGGTCTCGTCGCGGGGGATGCCCTTGCCCTCGGCCAAACGAAAGGCCAGGTGCCGCTGGGCGCGCAAATGGCCGCGCATGGCGGCCTTCCTGAACCATTCGACGGCTTTTTCCTCACTGGCCTCAACCCCGTCACCGTCGCGATAGGCCTTGCCCAGGCTATATTGGGCCTTGTCAAATCCCTGCGCGGCCGCCTTGATAATATAGTCTGTTCCGGCTGCGACATCCTGTTTGGCGCCCAGTCCATCGATCAGCATTTTTCCCAGGGAATATTGCGAATTGGCAAAGCCTGCCGCGGCGGTGACTTTCAGCTCTTCAATGGCGGCCGGGTAATCCTGTTTGCCGTCTTCTCCCGCGATAAGCGCCAGCGCCAGATTATGGCGCGCCCGCATGTGCCCCTGATCTGCGGCCTTGCGCCACATCTGCATGGCGGCCTTGATATCGCGATCAACGCCGCGGCCTTCTGAATACAGGACCCCAAGATTATATTGGGCGCGGGCGTCACCGGAATCGGCCAGCGGCTTCCAGATGGCGAGCGCCGCTGCAAAGCTGCCCTGCTGATAGGCCTCGTAGCCCCGGCTAAAGGCTGTATCTTCTTCACCATCGCAACCGGCCAGGCTCAGCCATAATGCTGCGGCCACGACTGTCATGCCCAGCAGGATGCGCCGTGTCCGTAAAACGGCATAGCTGGCGGCCGCAGAATGTCCAAAGAAATAAGTCATTCTATACCCTCGGCAGGCAGACGAAGAGTTCGCGCGCGCAGCACTTCAAGCAAACCCTGGACGCCGTCGCGCTGCACCAGGGACGAAAACTCTTCTCTTTGCGTAATGGACATACTGACACCGCCAACAGAAACATCTATGATCTGCGGATGCGCGTCAACCTGGCGCACCCGCCAATCCACGCGCATGGGTTCCCGGCCGCCGCCGGTAATCCGGGAACTGACAATCATATCATATTGACCGGCCTGGGTAACACCCAGAACCTGAAATTGCTCATCAACATAACCGCCCAGCATGGAAGCGTAGGCGCCCAGCACAAATTCGGAAAAAAGCATGATGTATTCTTCCTGCTGGTCCGCCGACAAGGCTTGCCAATGACGCCCCAATGCGAAGCGGCCAATGAAGTCCAGGGCGAATTTTTGGGCCAGAATGTCCCGGAATATGGCTTCCCTGCGTTCAATGGTCTGGCCGGGTTGACGTAATACATTAATGGCCTGGGCGCCCAGATCCGTCACGAACGCGCCGGCCTGGGCAGGTTCCACCCGGCCAGCCGAAGTCACTGCCGCTAATGACGGCAAGGCAGATATTTGCAGCACAGCCGCGAACGAAAGCCCCGCATACAGGGCAACAGCATAAGTTCTCGTTGGCCTCATCCGGCAATCATCCTATTTGCTTGAGGCAACATAAACACCTTCCCAGTCCGGCGCCGGAGGATTCTCACGATATTCTGAAATTCGTTCTTCGTACATATCGTACAGGGTCTGGTTGGCCCCTTCACGCAGGCGCAGATCGCTTATCAGGGCGCCAGCTTCATCCCACCGCTGCGCCCGGTAGGCCGCCAGCATCCGGTCGTGGTTTTTTTTGAACGCCAGGAACGCCTCTGATGTGGAATATTCCCTGTCGCCAACCAGCGAATAGATACGCACCGCCTCGGTTTTGCCTTTAACCGCAATAAGATCCAGCTCGATCAATGCATAATCATCCCTGACCTGGGAATAGGTCGTTTCGCCGACGACGACATTCGCACCATAATTTTTCGATTGCGACTCGAGGCGGGACGCCAGATTAACCGAATCTCCCAGCACGGAATAGTCGAAACGCTGTTCCGATCCCATATTCCCGACAACACAGTCCCCCGTGTTAAGCCCGATACCGATTTTCAACGGATAAAACGGACGGTTGTCCCGATCCGCTTCGGCCTTGAGGTCCTGATTGAGAAATTCAAGGTCATGATACATTTGCAGGGACGTGCCGCAGGCCTGAAACGCATGATTGGGCACATCCAGGGGCGCATTCCAGAACGCCATGATGCAGTCACCCATATATTTATCGATGGTGCCGCCCTTTTCCAGGATGATATCCGTCATGGGCGTGAGGAACCGGTTGATCAGGCTGGTCAGACCCTGGGGATTACCCTTGAACTGCTCGGATATGGTCGTAAAGCCGCGCACATCGCAAAACAGGAACGTCATTTCACGGGTTTCCCCGCCAAGCTTGAGACGGCTGGGGTCCTTGGCCAGCTGCTCTACCAGCGCCGGCGAAAGATACTGGCTGAACGCGCCGCGCACCTGGGCTTTTTCCGCCTCCGTGCGCAGAAAATTGATCAGTGTTCCCGAAACAAACATCAAGCCAACCGTAAGAGACGGGCCGATCGGGTCCAGCAGCCACTGGTACTGGGAATAAAGATACCAGGATGAGAAAATCGCAACCGCGATGCCGCCGATCGCCACAACGGCGCAGGCGATTGCGGAAACACGGCGCAGTAAAACCAGAATAATTATCCCGAAACTGATCAGGAACACCAGCTCGGCGCCTTCCGCCCAATCTGGGCGGGAAAGAAAATGCCCGAGCAGAATTTGCTCCAGCAATTGAATATGAACCTCCACCCCAGCACTTACCGGGTTCAGCGGTGTCGCCCGCAAGTCTTTCAGCCCTGCGGCGCTCGGGCCTACAAAAAGAATGCTTCCTGCGATGCGGGATGGATCGAAATTATCTTCCAGTAATTGCCAGGCCGGGATGCGCCGTGACGGCACGTCGCGGGTATAATGCACCCAGGCCTGTCCGGTGCTGGTTGTCGGAACTTCTATCCGCCCCACCTTGATTGCCGTAATACCGGTATTTTCGCCAAACGATTCCGCCATATTTGCGCCGGACGATTTGACGATGAAGGTTGATGCGCCCTGCACAATCCGCAATGCCTCCATGGCGAGTGTCGGATACAGGGTTTCGCCCTTGCGTACCAGCAAAGGGACACGGCGGATGATGTTATCCCGCTCGGTGATAAAGTTAAAACTGCCATTGCCGGCGGAGGCCTTTTCAAGCTTGCTCAAATTCGTCACGGCCCCATAAAACGAGGGGATAAACTGCCGCGGGTCGTCGCCGGCATAGGAAAATCCCGATTTACGCTCCGGTTCGAAATCGTTTTTAGCTTCTGTCAGGGTAAATCCCGTTACGACATTTGCCTGGCGCATGACGTCTGCCAGCACGTCATCATGGTTCGGCAGCGCGCCGATTACTTTTGAAACCTGTGTCAGTTCGGGTTTGTCGCCTATCTGCAAAAGAAACTGATCGGGTGAAGTGCGGTCCGGTTCGGCAAACACCACGTCGAAGACCAGCGCATAGGCGCCGGCGTTTGTGGCGCGCGCGATCAGATCGGCGATAACGGTTCTTGGCCACGGCCATTGGCCGATCCTGGCCAGACTTTCGTCGTCCACATCTATCAGTTTGATGCCGACACCCGCAACCGAGGCTGGATCGACATATTCCCGGGGCTGAATCCGCTGATATAAATCGAACGTCTGATTGCGCAGATTGGTAATGATGAATAGCGGGTCGTAGTAATTAAGCGCGAAGGCCAGAATAAGCACCAGCGCTGGAAAAATGTTCTGGATTTGACGCCCCAGTCTTTGCATCAGCATGAAGAGTGTTTCCAATTTTTCATCATAACCGCCTGACTGACACCATTGCGTAATGCAAGTTAAGTTTTAACTAATCGTGCGTATCATCACACTATAACCGGATTTGCATTGCAGGGTGGAAATGTCTGCCAATGTATTAGCTGGAGGCTTGACTATCCCATGCTGTACGCAGTGTTACATTTTATAGGAGATTTCTGGCGGAACTGGACGATGCTGTTTCACCCGGTTCCCTATGGTGATCCCTATCTGGCCTGGGGCGCGCTGGCAGTTCTTTATTTTCCCGTGCGGCGGTTCATAAGCTCAGTATTCTAGCGGCTTAGCATCGGTAAGCATTTTTGCTGACATCGATTAACCAATATTTCCTTTTCACAATAAAGACGGATTTAGATAAAATCTGTCTATGTTAATATTGATTTTATTATTTTCTAAACTTATAATCAGGAAATCATATTCAGTGGAAGATAGTAATCATGGACAACAAGAACGCTCTTATTGACATGACGGCGGAGATTGTATCTGCCTATGTTGGTAACAATGAAATAACCGCCGCCGAACTGCCCAGTCTGATTCAGCAGGTCTATGTCTCGCTCGCCGATGTCTCACAGGGGGTGATCGTCAATGAAAATGAACCCCTGAAGCCCGCGATCGCCGTCAAACGCTCGGTGTCGTCGGATTATATTGTCTGTCTTGAAGATGGTAAAAAGTTCAAGTCTCTGAAACGGCATTTGCGGGCGCATTATGATATGAGTCCGGATGAATATCGGGTCAAGTGGGGGCTTCCCAAAGATTATCCGATGGTTGCGCCCAATTACGCCCAGGCCCGGTCGGCGCTGGCCAAACAAATGGGGCTTGGCCAAAAAAGCAAACGCAAAAAGGCCTGATGGCCGCCGCGCGTTAATCCGGATACACCCTGTCCGCTATAGCTTGAGTTCGCGGCACCAGTCCGCGCGCTTTTTTCCATCGTAAATCCGGGCAAGGCCCGCCTGGACCAGAGCCTGGGCAATGTCACCGCCTGAGCGCACTGTCACGCGCGCCAGCACCCGGCCGCCATATTTATCCTGATCAATGTCATTCAGCCAGACGGCAGGTTCCGATTGCCCGTCTGCATAAAGTATAGTGTGAATAAAATCGCGCGCCAGACCGGCTGCTTCGCGTTCATGGGAACAGCGTGACGTAAGCTCCGGCGTGTCTATGCGGGCAATCCGCACATGCACCCGTAATTCCTGACCCAGCCATATCCGCGCCCGAACAGCCAGGGTATCTCCATCGATCACCCGTTCGACGACCGCCTGCACCGGCCCTTGCAGGCGCCTGTCCGCCGGGGCGGCAAAAGCGGTCTGGGCTATAGGGATTAAGGCCGCCAGAACACAGGTCAAATACCACAGAGTTGCGGTCAATCTGCGGGTGCCATTTTCGGGGTAAGTCTGCAAGTTCATCGGGGGATAACCCTTAATGCGAGCATATAAGTTATGATACACGTTTATAGAGAAACACACAATGTGCCAAGCGGGCAGGTATAACAGAAATTAGGTAAATAATCAATAAATAATTATAATTTTCCTAATAACAGAATATATACCTAAAAAATGGGGTAAGCATCCTAATTGAGATCAAAATTAAGGGGAATCTTTTGCAGATATTATATGAGCCAGCTGCTTGCGCGGGAGGGCGCCTGCGCCTGCGCGGCGTCATGATGGCGGTGGAATATATAATTTAAGACGAAAATCATCCCGCTGCGGAAAAAAGGCCCGGCTGCGTTTATGCGGAGATCTGCGAGGGGGCGTCTTTCAGATGATCCCAGATATCGCAAAAGCCCTGGTGGGTGTCGGCAAACAGCTCAATCAGCCGGGGATCAAAATGCTCTCGCGGGTCCAGCCTGTCGTCACCCTTCAGGATGATATCCATCGTCTGTTCATGGCTGAAGCCCTTTTTGTAAGGGCGCTCGGACCTCAGGGCGTCATAAATATCGGCCACCTGAACGATCCGCGCGGATATCGGGATATCTGTCCCCGCCAGTCCATTCGGGTAACCGGTGCCAGCCCATTTTTCATGATGGTTCAGGGCAATTTCGGCGGCAAGCTGCAATCGCGGCGAATCGACCAGAATCTGATGGCCATAGGTGGTATGCCTGTCCATTTCGGCCCGTTCAGCATCGTCCAGACGGCCTTTCTTCTTTAATACGGCCTGATCGACGCTCATTTTGCCGACATCATGCAGCTGCGCGCTATAATGAATTTCCTTACAGAAATCCTTCGGCAATCCTAGATGACAGGCGATGAAATAGCTGTATTCATTGGTCCGGACAATGTGATTGCCGGTGCCTTCATCATGAATTTCGGCCGCCCGGGCCAGCAAACCCACAGACAGCAAAAACGCCCCCTCGGTCTGTTCCTGCAGATTGGTGATGTGCGCTCGTTGCGCAGCCAGCTGCCGATTGCGATTTTGCAGCGTAAGATTTTTCAGACGGATTTGATCCATCATGTCGGTGCGCTCGATGCTGGCGCCGACGACACGCGCAACCGGCGCGACAATGGCGGCCATATGCGGATCAAATGGAATGGTGTCGCGGGCGGGACCGAGACGATTGATCAGCTGCACCACGCCGATCACGCGGTTGGTATAATTTTTCAGAGGGAAGCATAGCATCGAATGGGATTTGTAATTGTGTAACTCATTGGCCGGATTGAAAGAATAGGGCTTATCGCTGTCGATGGCGTAAACATCATCGATCATTACGGTCTCGCCGGTCATTGCCACAAAGCCGGAAATGGTCTTGCTGCTTATAGGAACTTCAAAGCTTGCTGGATGCACGCGGATACGGTCATTCTGGATATTTATCGCCTGCAATACAGCGCCCTTGCGTTTGCGGCGGACAATAAAAATCGTGCCGGCCTCAGCACCTGTCATCATGCGCGATTTTTCGAGAACCCGGGACAGCAGCTGCAATAACGACTGGCGCGGCTGGCCTTCTACAAATTCAAGAAATTCCTGGGCAAGATTGCGTTGATAGTCCATTTCATTTTGCCGTCAAAGAAAATATCGTCACACTTTATGACACGGGACCATTTACCATGTGTAAATGCATATAAGAATCAATCCGGAACAATTGAGGTGTCCAATGAACAAAATCCACAAATTATGTTAACCAATACACGAACCGGGTACGGATATTACAGCAATTATCTGATTTAAGTCCAACACAAGTTTCAGATGTATAATATCTATAAAATGATAGTAGTAATTAGCGAATATTGGATGGGGATGCCGTCTTCAGGTGGGGGAAAGTGTAATGCGCAAGAAATCAACTGCTCCAATGGCGGCCGTCCTGGTGCTGGCCAGCATCCTCATGCCTGTTACCGGCCCGGCGGCCGCCAAAGACGTAAACCGGGTGGTCATGGCCACCGGCGCCATTACCAGCGGATATTATCTGCTGGGCGGGGGCATTTGCGCCCAGGTGAACGCGGCGGGCTCCGGGGCGCTGCACTGCGCCATTGAGACCAGCAAAGGCACAGTGGCCAATTTGCAGGCCTTAAAAGCCGGTCAGGTGGATCTGGCCCTTGCCCAGTCGGACTGGCAGCATCATGCCTATGCGGGAAGCGTCAGCCCATTTACCGGTGAAAACGCCAGCAAGGATATGCGGGCGCTGATGTCGCTGACGGGTTCTCCTTTGGTGGTGCTGGGGCGCGCCGATGCGGGTATTAACCAACTTGAAGACCTGGCCGGCAAACGGGTGGATATCGGTAAGACCGGCACGTCGCGCCGTGCGGCCATGGATGATGTGCTGGCGGCGCTGGGCTGGGATCTGGGCAAATTCAAACTTGCGTCCGAACTGACAGAAGCAGAAGCCATCAAGTCTGTATGCGCCGGAAAACTTGACGCCCTGGCCCTGGCCGGGATTTCACCCGACAAGGATGTCAAGCTGGCGCTGGCCAGTTGCGCCATGAAGATCATTCCCGTCAAGGGGGCCGTCGTTGACAAACTGCTGACGGATAAACCGTATTATTCGGCCGTGCCAATCGCAAAGGGCAGTTATCCAGGCGTTACAGCGGATGTGCCCAGCATTGGGTTGCGGGTGATTTTGCTGGCGTCCGCTTCGGTCACAGAAAAAGACGCCTACGCCATTGTTAAAACGGTCGCGGGCAATCTGGACGCGGTGCGTAAATTGCACGCTAGCTTTGCCAGCATCAATCGTTCAGGGCTGGCCAAAGCCGGGATTTCTGTGCCGCTGCATGAGGGCGCAGCAAAATATTATCGCGAAACGAAGTAAAAAATAAGCCAGTTCATTTCTGGACTGGCTTTTGGCAGTTGCCAGGATCTTAGCCTATTTCGACGATTCTTCTTTCAGGAAGGCGAGGACATTCGCCAGATCGGAATCTTTCTTCAGGCCGGCAAAGGCCATTTTGTTTTTCGGCACGAACCCCTTGGGATCGCGCAGATATTTTTCAATCGTGGCTTCATCCCAGACAATGGCGGCCGACTTCATCGCGTCGGAATAGTTGAAGCCTTCCTGCGTGCCCGAGGTGCGGCCTATGACGCCATGCAGGTTGGGGCCGATCTTGTTGCCATCGGCCGCGACGATGGAATGACAGGCCTGGCACTTCTTGAACACCTTCGCGCCCGCTGCGGCGTCGCCCGGTTCAAGCGCCATCGCATGACTGGCCAGTGCGCCAGAAATCAATATTGCCAGCGCCGCTGCGCGCGGGCCAAACTTGCTAATAATCATAAAATACTCCTGCGTGGGTTGGAATGCGGCTGCGCCGTGTGGAGAAAAGACAAATCGCCTGCTCAATTACAGTCAACCGCCAGTGGCTGCAAGTCTGGCCAGCGGGTTTGTCAAAATTACGGCGTCCACAGTTAAGCCTATGCTAAAATCAGCCGGATTTATGTGATAGAGGCGCTGACAGTATGGATTTGACCGAATTGATGGCCAGTTTGCCCAGGGACCGCCTGAAAAAAATGGCGCGGGCGGGGCGTCAGGTTCAGGAATGCTATCGCCTGTTACAGAAAACCGGGGCAAATGTGGTGGGCCAGATACTGGCGCATCAGGATATTTTTTATCAGTGGAAGCATTACCCCAAAGGCGATGTGTTTGATCGCGAAACCTTCAGCCAGTATTATTACCACGCCCATCGTGGCGCTGCGGGCGAGCACGGTCATTTCCACACCTTCATGCGGGCGGGCGGCATTGCGCCCGGCGTCGAACCCGCCCCCTATGCCGGGGAATGGCAGCGCCCCATGGGCAAGGAGGCCATCGCCCATATCATCGCCATTTCCATGGACCCAAACGGGGTTCCCACTGCCCTGTTCGGGGTCAATCGCTGGGTCACGGGGGAAACGTTTTACCGCGCCAGGGATGTCATCAAACTGATTGATCATTACCGCATTGATCACACCTTTCCCTGCCTTGCGGCCAATATGTGGATGGGAGGCATGCTGCACCTGTTTTACCCGCAAATCTGCGTGCTTCTGTACCAGCGCGACGCGGCCATTGCCCTGCGGCAAAAGGAATATCCCCTGACCGATATCTACGAAGACCGGCAACTGGAGATCACGTCCTTTCTGCCGATTTCCGTCGAAGGCCAGATGGCGGCGATGGATAAAGTGCTGGCCTGACGCCCTGGACGGGTTAATCTGGGGCGTTACATAAGCGGAGCTTGTAGTGCCTACAGATATTTCCTCCAATTTTGTGCGAAACCCGCTTGGGATCATCGCCCTGTTCATCGTTATGATTTATGGCATAGCGGGTCTTGTGACGACAAGTACGGCGCTTTTACTGGATGAAAGGCTTATTCTGGTAATATTCTTGTTTGCATTTCCTTTTATCGTTTTGCTGGTATTTTATCTATTGGTTACGCGGCATTCAGATAAGCTCTATGCTCCAGGTGATTTTAAGGATGAGGGTAATTATATGGCCTCCAGAGGTCATACCAGGGCCGACTTAAGCAAAACGGAAGATCCAAATGCTGAGCGCATTAAAAAGTGGCTTGAGGCAGATTTGGCGAATCGGGAAAAAGCAAATGCGTGGCTCCGCAGCCGTGGCGTAAATTTATCCGCTACTGCTGCGGCAGAGGGAGACGATGGCGCCCTGCGTAATCAGATGGTTGCGCATTTCGGTATTCAGGAGAACGGCTCATGACAAAAATTGAACCCTATCGGATTGAAGAGTTTGACCACGTACCGCCAGAACGGGTGTCAAGTTTGCTGGATGGCCTTTATTTGGACGGTGCGGTCAGGATCGACATAAATCGCCGCACATCTGACAAAAAGGCGCGGGTGATTGCGTTTTTCCTGCAGCATGAAAATCTGCATGGGGAACAGGAACTTCAGCCTTCGGAACAGCCTTTTTCCAGATAGTTACAAATTGTCTTCAATTTTGATCTGCGCGCTTTGTCACATGGTCACGGGTGAAGACGTCTCAAATTATGGAATGCAAAACCATGCCAGTACTGCCCAATTCCCTTGAAGCGCGCGATATCGCCAGCGTGCTGCATCCCTACACCAATATGGCGGGGTTTCCCCAGACCGGCCCGTTCCTGATCGATCGCGGTGAAGGGGTTTATGTCTTTGACCGCGACGGCAATGGCTATATCGAGGGCATGGCGGGCCTGTGGTGCACATCGCTGGGGTTCCACGAAAAGGAGCTGATCGAGGCCGCCACCGCGCAGCTGCACAAGTTGCCGTTTTATCATGTATTTGGCGGCAAGGGGCATGAAGGCGCCATTGAACTGGCCGAAAAACTAAAGGCCATGATGCCGTTCAAGGCCGGCAAGGTGTCGTTCTGCGGTTCAGGCTCCGAGGCCAATGACACCCAGCTCAAGCTGGTCTGGTACTACAACAACATCGTGGGACGCCCCAAAAAGAAAAAGATCATCAGCCGCATCAAGGCCTATCACGGGGTGACTGTCGCCACCGCCAGCCTGACCGGCCTGCCGCATCTGCACGCCGACTGGGATTTGCCGATGGCGAATATTCTGCATACGGATTGCCCGCATTATTACCGGTTCGCACAGGAAGGCGAAAGCGAAAGCGAATTCAGCACCCGTCTGGCCAAAAATCTGGATGCGATGATCCAGCGCGAAGGGCCGGACACCATCGCCGCCTTTATCGCCGAACCGCTCATGGGGGCGGCGGGCGTGCTGATCCCGCCCGCGGATTACTTTGAAAAAATTCAGGCGGTGCTGGGCAAATACGACATTCTGTTCATCGATGATGAAGTGATCACCGGCTTTGGGCGCACCGGCAATATGTTTGGCGCCCAAACATTTGGCATTCGCCCCACCAGCATGTCGCTGGCCAAGGCGCTGTCATCGGCCTATGTGCCGATTGGGGCCGTTATCCTGCCGGAATTCATGGATGAAGCGATTGCCGAAGGCAGCCGCCGCAACGGTAATTTCGGCCATGGTTACACCTATACCGGGCATCCGCTGGGTTGCGCCGTGGCGTTAAAAACCCTCGAACTGTACGAACGGATGGACATTGTGAACCGGGTGCGGGGCGTCATGCCGCTGTTTCAGAAGCGGCTTAAGAAACTTGGCGATCACCCGCTGGTCGGCGAAACCCGGGGCGTCGGCCTGATCGGCGCGCTCGAACTGGTGGCTGACAAAGCCGCCAAACGCGCCTTCAAACCCGCCCAGGGGATTGGTCTGATGGGGCAGAAATGGGCCCAGGCCAACGGGCTGATCGTGCGCGCCATCGGCGACAGTCTGGCGCTGTGCCCGCCGCTGATCATCACGGAAGAGGAAATCGATCTGATGTTCGACCGGCTGGAACGCGGGCTGAATGAAACAGATGGACAGGTCACGCGCGAGGGGCTTCGCGCCGCATAAAATAACCAACAGGGGAGACGAAAATGAAAACGCTGAAAATCGGCGATACGACCGTTGACACGGTCCTGGAATGGTCCGGCAATCTGTTTGATGTGGGCGCGTTCTGGCCCGGACGCTCCTGGGACGCGGTTGAAGCCGAGCGCGACTGGATGGAGCCGTTTTTTCTGCTGCCGGCGGATAAGGGCAAGAAGGGCGTTCTCGAGGCCAGCATCCATTCCTATGTGGTGCGCACCCCAAAGCACACCATTCTGGTGGATACCTGCAATGGCAATCACAAGACGCGCAAAACCATTCCGCCCTTTAATAATCTGAATACGGATTATATGGAGAAAATGGCGGCGCTGGGGGTGAAGCCGGAGGAAGTTGATTATGTCATGTGCACCCATCTGCATTTTGATCATGTCGGATGGAACACGAAACTGGAAAACGGCCGCTGGGCGCCAACGTTTCCCAATGCGCGCTATATTTTTCACAAGACCGAATATGATCACTGGCTGGCCAACATGGATGGCCACGCCATGGACGGATCGTTCGAGGACAGCGTGCTGCCCGTGGTCGAGGCCGGCCGCGCCGATCTGGTGAAAAATGATTTCGCTATCGACGATTCAATCTGGCTGGAACCCGCGCCAGGGCACACGCCGGGTTCTGTGTGCATCAATCTGGTCAGCGGCAGCAGCAGCGCGCTGTTCACCGGCGACTGTTTTCATCACCCGGTCCAGGTCGCCAATCCGGACTGGAGCACGCAATTCTGTTCTGATCTGGCGGGTTCAGCTACTGCGCGGCGCAAGATCATCGACAAGATCTGCGACACGGACACCTACATACTGGCGGCGCATTTCATGGACCCGACGGCGGCGCGCATCGTGCGCAACAAGGACCGCTGGAAACTGAAAATATAACGATACCAAAGGGGGGAATGAAGATGGCAATGAAAACGCTTAACATCGGCAATGTCACCGTGGACCGGATACAGGACTGGAAAGGGCCGATATTTCATGTTCCGGACGCCTTTGCCGGAAGCTCCTGGGAGGCGGTGGAGGCCGAGCGCAACTGGCTGGAGCCGCATTTCATTTCCCCCAAAGGGCAGGGCAAGCCGGGGTCGCTGGATGGCAGCCTGCATACCTATCTGATCCGCACCCCGCATTTCAATGTTCTGGTGGACACCTGTGTCGGCAATCACCGCCAGCGCGCCGCCATCCCCGACTGGAATATGATGGAGACGGATTATCTGGAAAAAGTCGCCGCATTCGGCATCCGGCCCGAAGACGTGAATTACGTCATGTGCACCCATCTGCATTTTGATCATGTCGGATGGAACACGAAACTGGAAAACGGCCGCTGGGCGCCAACGTTTCCCAATGCGCGCTATATTTTTCACAAGACCGAATATGAGTACTGGAAAGATCATCAGGATCATTTTGCGATGGATAATTCCTTCGCCGACAGCATTCTGCCGATCATCGAGGCCAACCGGGCCGATCTGGTGAAAGGCGATTTCGCCATTGACGATACGATCTGGCTGGAGCCAAGCCCCGGTCATTCGCCGGGCCATGTGTGCATCAATCTGGCCAGCGGCAAGGACAGCGCGCTGTTTACGGGCGATGCGTTCCATCACCCCATTCAGGTCGCCTATCCGGAATGGGGCATTTTCGCCGACACCGATCTGGCGGGATCGACGGTGTCGCGGCGCAAGATCATCGACAGGGTCTGCGATACGGACACTTATATGCTGGCGGCGCATTTCATGGACCCGACCATTGCCCGTGTGGTGCGCAATGGGGACCGCTGGAAACTGAAAGTATAAGCGGCATAAAATGCAGCCAATAATTTGTCATTCTGAGCGAAGCGAAGAATCTCTTGTTACCTCAATGAGATCCTTCACCTCCGGTTCAGGATGACAAAGAAATCAAAAAAATGAGGAATGATATAAACATGCCCGATATGAAACTTCCCGAACGCAAATATGTCTACAACCACATGACCTGCGACAGCAGGCGGTGGGATGGATTCGTTCCGCGCGATGGCGATATCATTATCTCGACCCCGCCAAAATGCGGCACCACCTGGACCCAGATGATCTGCGCGCTGCTGATTTTTCAGAAACCCAGGCTGGACCGGCCCCTTAGTGATTACACCCTCTGGCTGGACGTGCCGGCGCGGCCCATCGAGGATATTCTGGCGGAGCTGGAGGGGCAAACCCATCGCCGCTTTATCAAAACCCACACGCCCCTGGACGGCATTCCCTATTTCAAAAATGTGACCTATTTGCTGGTGGCGCGCGATCCCCGCGACGCCTTTATCTCGATGGGCAATCATTTCAAAAACATGAACCCGGCAGCGGTGGGGCATATGATGCAGGGCGCGCAAAAACGCAATGTGCCGATGCCAGTTCCAACAAGCGATGTCCGCGCCCGCTTCCGTACCTGGATCAGCGCCAGCGGCATTCCTGAAACCGGACGGCCGATCGAGGAAAATGTGCTGCATCTTGCCGGCACATTCTGGCAGTTCCGGCATCTGCCGAATATTCATCTGATCCATTATGGGGATCTGAAAGCTGATCGCGACGGCCAGATGCGGCGCATTTCAGCGGCCCTTGGCATTCCGGTGAACGAGGCGATCTGGCCGCAACTGGTCGCGGCGGCGGGCTTTGAGGATATGAAGGAAAACGCCGAAAACCTGGCCCCTACAACCGGCGCCGGGAACGAATGGCTGATCAAGTCCAGTTTCTTCAACAGTGGCGAGAACGGCCAGTGGCAGGATATTCTGGGGGATGAAGAACTGGCCGCCTACCGCAAGGCCATGACAGAACGCATCTCACCCGAACTGGCGCACTGGCTGGAGCATGGCGCGCTGGGATAGGGTGTGATGATTTTAGGTTGAGGCATTGATCCACACTGTGTCACCCCGCACTTGTTGCGGGGTCCAGTACTACAAGGAAAAGCCTGAGTATTTAACCCTGGACCCCGCAACAAGTGCGGGGTGACAAACTAAGAAGTTGTTCAAAGCGCCGCCTCGCTCACCGGGTCGCCGCCGATGCGGCTGTGCCACATGATGCGCGGCTCCGTCATGTCCCAGGGCATGCCCCGATGCATTAGGCAGCGGTTATCCCATACCACCACATCGCCGGGCGCCCATTCGTGATGGTATGTGCGCGGGGCCTGGCAGGCGAAATCGGCCAGTTCCTGTAACAGCTGTTCAGACTCCGCCACCTCCATGCCCGGTATGTTGTGGGCGTGGCGGCCAATCAGCAATGATTTGCGGCCGGTTTCGGGATGGGTCTTGACCAGCGGGCGCAGGGGTACGGGGCCATCGTGGAAACCGTAGCCATTATACGCGCGGTCCTTTGCAGGCGCGCGGTCCTGTGCTGGCGTAAGTCCAAGCTTCGCCTGGCTGTAGTGCAGGGAGTGATAGGCAGTAAGCGTTTCCACCCTGGCGCGAAGGCCGTCGTCGAGGGCGTCGTAGGCGGCGCGCATATCGGCCCAGCCGGTCTGGCCGCCGGCACTCGGCACCACCTCGGCGCTGAATACTGCGCCCTTGGCCTGTAACGGCATATAGGTGCTGTCGGCATGCCAGCCTAAATTGCCCTTGAGCACTTTCAGCACCTCATCATTATCATTTTCGAGCCGCAGCGTACCGTCGCGTTTGACATTGCTCAGCTCGACGATATCGAACTCCATGGTTCCAAATCGTTTGGCGAAAGCGATCTGATCGTCGCGGCCAAGAAACTGACCCGGGAAAATCAGCAGCGCATATTCCAGCCAGGCGGCATGAAGATTACGCCATGTGGCGTCGTCGAGTCCGGTCAGTTTCACGCCCTTCACCACGGCTCCAAAGGTGGCGTCAAGCGGTTCAATGTCGAGCGTGCGCAGCATGGGGGCCTCCATCATATCCGGAGCGCCAGAACCGCCCCGGCCATAAGTCTGCCGGACAACCGGGAGCCGGTCAAGCAGGCCGTTGCATTTCTATGCCGCCGCTGCGCGCCGCCGCGCCAGCCAGACGACGATGGCCGAGGTAACGAACATCATCACGCCATAGATGGCGGGCGTGAGAAGCAGCCCCGGCTCTTTCAGTATGGAGCCTGCGATCAGGTACGCGGTGGTGACATTCTGCACCGCGATTTCGATTACGATGGTCATGGTGCGCATGGTGTCCAGCCGCGCCAGCGTGCAGGCCACATATCCCGCCGTGCTGGCGCTTGCCAGCAGCAGCACGACAGCGGTAAAGGCCAGTTGCAGATCGATGATCTCAAGCCCGCCGATGATCATCCAGCTGGCGACCAGAATGCCTGCAAACACGATCATCGCCAGTATGCGAAAATAACTTTCCACCCGTTCCGCCAGAACCGGGAAAAAATATTTTATCGTCATGCCGGAAAACAGCGGCAGCAGGATATAGCTGCCCAGCCGCGTCACCGTATCCATGAAGCCAAGATTTACCGACGCATCCATACCGGCAAAGTGCGTCAGCCCAAACCCGACCACAATGGGTATGGTGAACACCGTAACCACACTGCTGATCGCCGTCAGTGAAACCGCCAGCGCCACATCGCCGCGCCCGGCATAGACGACAGCGTTCGAGGTGACGCCCCCCGGACAGGCGGACAATATCACCAGGCCCCCCGCCACCATCGGCGGGAAATCAAACACTGTCAGTACGGTAAAGGCGGCCAGAGGCAATAGAATCGCATGACCCAGAATGCCCACAATGGCCGGGCGCGGCGTGCGCAGAACCCGTGTAAAGTCTGCGCCGGTTAGCGACAGGCCCAATCCAAACATGACAATAATCAAAACAATCGGCAGGATGACCTGCGTCCCAAACACCAATGGCGTCATTTTGTGCCCCCCGGCAAAATTGCTTTATTCTTCTTATTACGGCAAACTGCGCCTCAACTGCCATAGAAGACGATGGGGAACGGGAACATGCAAGCTAAACCCTTCAGGGCGCTGCAATTGGGTGAAATAAATATTGATCGCTGTGTCGAGCACGAGGGCGACTTTTTTCCGCCAGCCAAATTTTTCCCGTTATCGTCGCCGGACATGATCGACGCCGAACGCGACTGGATGGAGCCGCATTTCATTTTGCCGAAATCCGCCGGCGGCCGCATGCAGGCGGGGATCTTCGCCTATGTGATCCGCACTGGCAGGCATGTCATTCTGGTTGACACCTGTGTGGGCAACGACAAGCCGCGTCAGTTTTCGCCGCTCTGGAACATGAAACAGACGGCCTGGCTTGCCGATCTGGCCGCCATGGGCGTTACCCCGGAACAGGTTGATTTTGTCATGTGCACGCATCTGCATGTGGATCATGTGGGCTGGAACACCCGTCTGGAAAATGGCCGCTGGGTTCCGACATTTCCCAATGCGCGATATATTTTCAATAAAACCGAATATGATCACTGGCAGCAGGAACAGGAATTTATCGGTCTGGATGGCTGCTTTGCCGACAGCATTCTGCCAGTGGTCGAAGCAGGCAAGGCGGATATGGTCAAAAGTGATTTCGCCATTGATGATTCGATGTGGCTGGAGCCCAGCCCCGGCCATACGCCGGGACATATCTGCATCAATCTTAAAAGCGGCGGTAAAACGGCGCTGTTCACGGGGGATGCGTTTCATCATCCGTTACAGGTCGCCTATCCGGAATGGTCAAGCGCGTTCTGCACGGACAAGGCGCAATCGGCGGCAACGCGGCGCAAGATTGTGGACCGGTTATGTGATACAGACACCTATATGCTGGGGGCGCACTTTGCAGCGCCAACTGCGGGCCGGGTGCGGCGCAAGGGCGCCCGCTGGAAACTGGAAGTCTAACAGGAGATCGTCATGCTTCTTACGATTAATGGTCAAACCCGGGAAATCGACGTTGAAACGGATATGCCGCTGTTATGGGTGTTGCGCGATACGCTTAACCTGACGGGCACAAAATTCGGCTGCGGGATTTCCGCCTGCGGGGCCTGCACCGTGCTGGTGAATGGGGTGGCGGTTCGCTCCTGTTCGACACCGGCGGGCGATGTTGCGGGCGCCAGCATCACAACGATCGAGACGCAATCCCTTCCAGGCGCCCTGCTGGGAAAAGTGCAGCAGGCATGGATTGCGCATCAGGTACCGCAGTGCGGCTATTGCCAGTCCGGACAGATCATGGCGGCGGTGGCGTTGCTGTCGCAAAATCAGGCGCCCACGGACGCGGACATTGACGCCGCTATGAGCAATATCTGCCGCTGCGGAACCTATGGGCGGATACGCGCCGCCATTCATTCACTGGCAACAGCATAGGAGGCCGGTCATGGTGATGTTCACACGCCGTAAATTGATGGTTGGCGCCGGGCTGGCGGGCGGCGGCGTTTTGCTGGGTTTTGCCCTGGCCCCGTTTTCAACCCTTGACCGCGCGCGCAAACTGGTCTCTGGCGATGGCGCACTGCTGGTTACCTGGGTAAGAATCACGCCGGATAATCGCGTGACGGTTATTGTTCCCCATTCCGAGATGGGCCAGGGGG
>JBEBFX010000050.1:0-18247 GCA_040081735.1 Alphaproteobacteria bacterium
TGCAGGACCGCCCGGTGATCATGGCGATTGTCGCCCGGATCATCCGCCCCGATGGACGCGCTGACAATCTGCTGTTCGATGAATGCGGCAAACGTTTCAGCATGCGTTGCCTGCCACGCCGCATCCTGGCGGGTGTCGCTAAGCGAAATGACGAAACGCGCCCGGGCCTCGATATCCATCCCGATCAGTTCATGCAGCGGATAGGACGCGCCGCCGGGGCCGCCGGATGAGGTGCAGCCCAGCACGAGCCGGTTCACCTTGCCGGGGTGGCGTATGGCCAGATGCTGGGCCACCATGCCGCCAAAGGAAATCCCCACGACATGGGCGCGCGTCCACCCCAGCGCGTCCATCAGCGCCGCGGCGTCATCGGCGTATTCCTGCATCGTATAGGGGCGGTCCGGTTTATCTGTGCGCCCGAGGCCGCGCTGATCATAGCCGAGCACCTGAAACTGTTTGGGCAGCGGGCCGTCAAACGCATTGGGCCGGACGCGCAGATCGCCGCCGCTACCGTAGATGAACAGCAGTTTTTCGCCCGTCCCTTCGATTTCATAATAGATATTGATATCGCCTGCCTGAATATGGGGCATAAAATGTTCCTCCTCGGTTCAGATCATTTAGCGTTTGCAAGTTCCGCCGCCAGCGCCTTTTGCATGCGGGCTAGCCAGTCCTCGTGAATGGTGACGTACAGGCCCTCGTCGGCTTTGGCGGGGCTGGTCATACGGGCGTCAAAGCCCAGAATCTTTCCCTGCTCGTCCACGCCTTCGATCCAGCGCGCGGCGCCGCGTGACAGATCATTCCAGCGCGCGGCCCGGCCCGTAAAGCCGATCTGGCAATTGTTGAACTCGGTCAGATCATCGGGCGTCGCCATGCCGCTGGCGTTAAAGAAATCCTCATACTGACGGATACGCACGGCGCGCGACGCATCGCTTTCGCCCGCAGGCGCGATGCAATAGGTCGTTACCTCTGTTTCGTTGACCGAAATTGGCCGGATCATGCGGATTTGCGTGCTGGTCTGATCCATCAGGAACACGTTGGGAAACAGCAGCAGATTGCGGCTGAGCTCGCACATCCATTCAGTGCGCTGCGGCCCGAACGCTTTCAGGAATCTTTCTCGATGTTCAAAATTCGGCCGGCTCTGAAAATTTTTATAATCCAGCCAGAGCAGGGCGTGGCCGTTCTCAAAACCGAAAAATCCGCCCCGGTCGATGGTTCCCAGATCCCACACTTTGGTGTCGTTGCGGGTGGCGCCGGCCGCGCGCCGGTTTGCCGTCATGACGTAATTGGCGTGGGTCGTGGCTACATGATAACCGTCCAGCCCGTTTTCGACCTGTAACTTCCAGTTGCCCCGGTAGGTATATCGCGTCGCGCCCCGCAACACTTCAAACCCGCCGTCCGGTGACTGATCTGCATACAGATCAATGAAGGCGCGCGCCCCCGCCAGATATTGCGTCAGCGGCGATACATCGGGGTTCAGGCTGGCGAAGATAAAGCCGCGGTAACTTTCCACTCTGGCGGCGGGCCTTAATCCAAAATTTTTGCGGTCAAAACTGTCCGGATAGCCGCCTTCTTTCTGTTCGGTCACATTAACCAGCGCGCCTGCGCCGTCATAGCTCCAGCCATGAAAGCCGCAGGAAAAGATTTTCTGGTTGCCGCGCTTTTCCCGGCACACCCGCGCCCCGCGATGGGAACAGACATTGAGGAAACACCCGATTTCTCCGTTGGCCTGGCGGGTCAGCAGCACCGGCTGGCGGCCAATGCTGGTGGTTAGAAAGTCATGCGGCCGGGCGATCTGGCTTTCATGGGCGAGATATATCCAGTTGCCTTCAAAAATATGCCGCATTTCCAGCTCGAACAGGGCCTCGTCCGTGAACACTTCGCGATCAAGTTTATATTCGCCTTTGGCCGGGTTTTTGACCAGCCAGCCGGACATGCGTTCGCCCAGGGCGTTCAGCGTCGCAGTGGTCAGTTTGATGGCGCCCATTATGCCTGTTCCTGTTGCAGCCGGATTTTCCGGGCAAGGCTAGCAGAGACAGGCCGGACATCCAACGCGATTATGGCGTAGCATGCCTTGACATTCATAATTATTGTATATACATTAAATGCAGATCACCTGGGACGAAAACAAGCGAAGAAAGACTCTTTTAGAGCGTGGGCTGGATTTTGCCGATGCTGACATCGTGTTTCGGGGCAATCAATATACCCGTCATGATGACCGGCGCGACTATGGTGAGTCGAGGTCTATTACCTCAGGCTATCTAAATGGCCGGTTTGTTGTCGTTACATGGACTGCGCGTGATGGCGGTCGGCGGATCATATCTATGAGGCATGGACATGGGCAAGAAGAAGAGCGCTTCCAAAAGCGAGTGGATTGATCCGGATGATGCACCGGAATTGACAGAAGAATGGTTTGAATCTGCGGATTATTATGAGGGCGGAAAACTTATCCGTCCCGGACGGCCCAGGGCGGCGGCCCCGAAAGAGGCGATCAGCCTGCGCCTTGACCCCGATATAGTGGCGCATTTCCGCGCCACCGGCCCCGGCTGGCAGTCGCGCATCAACGAGGCGCTGCGCAAGGCTGTGAAATTGTAATTAATTACGCCGCCGCTCCAGGGTGATGAACGCATAATCGAACGGCACGTCCCCTGCGGATTTTCCGGCGCGGGCAATCTCGCGCCACTGCTGCGGATCAAGCGCTGGAAACGCGGCGTCGCCGTCAAATTCCTTCTGGATTTGCGTCAGATAAATCCGGTCTGCGCGGGGCAGCGCCATCTCATAGATATCCGCGCCGCCAATGACCATCGCTTCATCTGCGCCTGTATCCCGGGCCGCGCGCAGCGCCGCATCCAGATCATGCGCCACCGTGACCCCCGCCGCATGCCAGGCGCGATCCCGGGTCAGCACAATGTTCAACCGTCCTGGCAGCGGCCTGCCGATGGACTGATAGGTCTTGCGGCCCATGATGACGGGTTTGCCCATCGTCGTTGCCCTGAAGAATTTCAGATCTTCCGGGATGCGCCAGGGCAGGCCGCCCTCGCGCCCGATCACGCCGTTTTCCGCCACCGCCGCGATCAGAGAGATGCGCATTAGAACAGGCTGCTTTTAGTCAGACGCCAGCCAAAACCCCAGTCTGTCACCTCGCACTTGTTGCGTGGTCCAGAGCAAAATACGCAGGCTTTTATTTGTGGCTCCTGGACCCCGGAATAAATCCGGGGTGACACTGTAAGTGTGAAAAGCACTGAGCACCCTGACTGATTCTGGCAAAAACTATTCATACATCATACCGCGACCTTGGCGGCGATCAGTGGATAGGGGTCATACCCCGTCAGTTCGAAATCTTCATACCGGAACCCAAAAATGTCTTTCACATCCCTGTTAAGCCGCATCACCGGCAACGCGCGCGGCGTGCGGGTCAGTTGCAGGTCCGCCTGCTGCAAATGGTTCAGGTACAGATGGGCGTCGCCAAAGCTGTGCACAAAATCGCCGGGTTGAAGATCGCAGACCTGCGCCACCATCAGCGTCAACAAGGCATAGGACGCGATGTTGAACGGCACGCCCAGAAAAATATCCGCGCTGCGCTGATACAGCTGGCACGACAATTTCCCCCCTGCCACGTAAAACTGAAACAGGCAATGACAGGGCGGCAGAGCCATCTGGTCTACATCCGCCACATTCCACGCGCTGACCATCAGGCGCCTGGAATCGGGATTGGTCTTGATGTCCCGGATCAGCTTTGCAATCTGATCCACATGGCCGCCATCAGGTGTTGGCCAGGACCGCCACTGATAGCCATAGACCGGCCCCAGCTCGCCTGTGGCGTCCGCCCATTCATCCCAGATTGTCACGCCATGTTCGCGCAGATACGCGACATTGGTGCTGCCTGTCAGAAACCACAGCAGTTCATGAATAATGCTCTTCAGATGCACCCGCTTGGTGGTCAGCAACGGAAACCCGGCGCCCAGATCAAAGCGCATCTGATGGCCAAAAATGCTGCGCGTGCCGGTGCCGGTGCGGTCGCCCTTCAGGACGCCGTGATCGCGCACCTGGCGCATCAAATCAAGATAGGGCTGCATCTTGCTGGCTTTCGGCTGGGAGGACGACTCATGCGCCAGTGTAGCGTAAAACATTGCCAATTGAAGCCCGCCGCGTAAAGGCATAGGCTTTGGCCAATCACGCAAGAACAGGGAGGCTCCCATGGCCGGGAAATTTGACATTCTTAAAGTCGTCAGCGATCTGAACACAGGCAAACAGCCGAAATGGATACTCGATCATCTGCGCCTCTATCAGGAAAGCGGTGGAAAAGAAGGCCATATGTACGACGCCAGCGCCGCTGCGCCCGGCGCTGCGCCCATCCAGACCCTGTTGCTGACGACCATAGGCCGTAAATCCGGCGAGAAACGCACGACGCCGCTGCTCTATGGCACATACGGCGATGACATCATCATTATCGGGTCCAAAGGCGGATCGGACACCCATACGGGCTGGTACCATAACATCAGCGCCAATCCCGCCGCCGAAATTCAGGTCATGACCGAGCATTTCAAGGTGCGCGCGCGCATCACGGCGGGAGACGAGCGGGCAAAGATCTGGGCGCATATGCTCACCGTCTGGCCGTCTTTTGCGGAATATCAGAGCAGAACCACGCGGGAAATCCCGGTGGTGGTTCTTGAGAAACAGTAGCCGGAACAAGATTTTACGTCTTCGCAGAAACAGAACAGGAGCGCCATTATGGCCGAAAAATTTGACCTCAACGATCTGGTGAAAGATCTCGATACCGGCAAGCAGCCGCAATGGATCATCGATCACATGCGGCTCTATCTGGAAAGCGGCGGGAAAGAGGGGCATCTGTTTGACGCCAGTTTTACCGGCACAGGCGCTGGCCAGCTGCCGACGCTGCTGCTTACGACCACAGGCCGCAAATCCAGTAAAAAACGCATGACGCCGCTGATCTATGGTGTCTTTGGCGGTAACCACATCATCATTGGCTCCAAGGGCGGATCGGAAACCCATACGGGCTGGTACTTTAACCTGGTGGATAATCCCGCCGCCGAAATTCAGGTCGGGCCAGAGAAATTTCCGGTGCGCGCGCGCTTTGCGGCCGGCGAAGAACGGGCGCAAATCTGGAAGCATATGCTGACAGTTTTTCCAACATTCGGGGAGTATCAGAACAAAACGCCACGGGAAATCCCGGTAGTGGTGCTGGAGAAGCAGCCTGCGTAACACTTAACCAACGTAACTGAAACCTGCCCGGGAAAGCATGGGCGGGTGCGAAATAAACCGGGAGGAAGCAATGGCCGATAAATTTGACCTCGACAAAGTTGTAAAAGATCTGGATGCGGGAACCATACCCCCATGGATTGCGGAACATCTCCGGATTTACCGCGAAAGCGGCGGCAAGGAAGGACATTTCTGGGATGCCAGCATCGCCGGTGAAGGCCTGGGCCCGACGCCGACCCTGCTGCTCACCACTGTGGGGCGCAAGACCGGCCAGCAGCGCACCATGCCGCTGATCTATGGCAAGGTTGGCGCCAACCATATCGTCATCGGCTCCAAGGGCGGCTCTGAAAGCCATGCGGCCTGGTATTATAATCTGCTGGCCAATCCGGTGGTTCAGGTGCAGGTTGCAACCGAGCATTTCACCGCCCGCGCGCGCATCGCCACCGGTGACGAGCGGGCGCAGATATGGAAGCATATGCTGACGGTGTACCCGCCCTATCAGGATTATCAGAACAAAACCGCGCGCGAGATACCCGTGGTGGTGCTTGAAAAGCAGTAAAATTTAGGAAGTTAAAACGTTTTTTGTCATCCTGAGCAAAGCGAAGGATCCCAGGGGGAATATGTGACCGGGATCCTTCGCTTTGCTCAGGATGACAGGATCAAACGCCTTTACACCGGGACATGCGCCAAATGTTCTGACGGTGGAACCCCGCCCCGCCGCGCGTTGCCTTATCTGCGGACGAATCGTCTGATGATCGACACCAGTCCAGTATTCAGGATCACGGTAGCCATGTAGGACTGTCCGTCCCTGTCGAGGCGGCGGATCATGACATATTCCGGCTGTCCGGTCTTGGCGTCCTTGCTGATGCGGTAATGGGTCCGTTCATCGACATAGATGGTGCGGACCATGCCGTAGATGTCGCCTACCTTGAAATCGGTCTTGTGCTGCCGGGTACGCTGGATGAAGCCGGCCATGCCTTCCCCGCCGATGATCTCGCGCACGCTGTAGGGCGCCCATTCCTTGCTGTCATAGCGGCTAGCGTAACCCATGCGGATGGTCGGCCCGTCACCCAGCAGCACCTCGTAATTCTGGACATCGCCATCGATGGCGATGGTGATGAGTTCCTGACCGATCCGGTCGGGAACAAGGGCGCCGGCAACCGGATCCCACACCTTCGATGCGGCAAGATCGATCTTCCAGTTGCCGGCGAAGGAGTGCGTCATAGTCTGTTCTCCTGTCCCTGCATTCACGATTTTGCCGATTCAGTCACGGCAAAAACCCGCGATGGACGACTTTTCTCGTTCAATACTGGAACATAAGTGTGTGACAATCAAGTGGCCGCAAGTCAATCGGCCGCACGCCTGTCATATTGTCTCGTCTCTCCAGCGGCCGGCGGACGCGAAACGCACGCGCAGCTGCTTCTTTAATACTGACAAAAAACATTGAAATTTTGTTCGTTTATCGCCATATTCACTTTGCTGGCTTGCCAGCTATGGCGATAAACGGATGTGCAATAAGCGTATCGGACCCGGGGGCGGTACCCGGCGTCTCCACCATTATCTCCTGCGGCCTGCTTCGAAAGCGGCGGCTGAAAGGGGAAAAGGATTTCCGGTCAGGCTCAAACTGCCTTGCCGGTCCTGTCATGGGGACGAAATAGGCTCGACGGTCGTGTAAAGACATTACTTTCGCCCGGCATAGCACCACCGTTATCGGGCTAGTTCCTTAAGTGCGAACGACAACCATGAGGGTTTGGCCCTCGCTGCTGCCTAGTCTAACTAGGTAAGCGCGGCCCGGAGGGCGCCGAGCAACAGAAGCCCTCCACCTATTCCCCAAATTTGACGCCGCAAATCAATCCTTTCTTTGATTTATTGCGCCTGCCATTTACAATGGCCTCAAAATGAAAAAGGGGCCTTCCCGTGAGCAAAGACATTCTTGATTATCAGGCGCTGGTTCAGGAAGCCCTGCGCGGCGTTGTGCGCGCGGCGTTACGGCGCGTTGAAAAAGATGGGCGCCTGCCGGGGGCGCATCATTTTTACATCGCCTTCCAGACCGGGCATCCCGGCGTTAAAGTGTCCGAGGCCATTCTGCAACGCTATCCCCAGGAAATGACCATTGTCATGCAGCACCAGTTCTGGGACCTGCATGTGGGCGAAGATGATTTCCAGATCACCCTGAGCTTCAACAATGTTCCCGAAAAACTGAGCGTTCCATTTGCGGCCGTGAAGAATTTTTTCGACCCCAGCACCCGCTTTGGATTGCAGTTCACGGTGGCTGGCATGGAAGCGGCGCCGGGCCGCGTTCTGGAAACGCCGGGCAAGGAAAGACCCGCAGGCCCCGCAGCGGAACCGGCGCCAGAACCGGAGACCCAGCCCCGCCAGCCCGGCGAAGTCGTCAGCCTTGATCATTTCAGAAAAAAATAACCAGAGAGAAAACCATGGCCAAAAAACCAGCCGGCGGTGAATTCAGGAAAACCGGCATGCGCGCCGAAACCGATACCTTCGGCAAGATCGATGTGCCGGGCGATAAATACTGGGGCGCGCAAACCCAGCGCAGCATCGAGAATTTCAAAATCGGCTGGGAACGCATGCCGGAACCGGTGGTGCACGGGCTGGCGGTTCTGAAACGCGCCGCCGCCACGGTGAATGTCAAGCTGGGCGATCTCGACAAAAAAATCGGCAACGCCATTGTCGAGGCGGCGGATGAAATTCTGTCAGGCCGCCTGGACGGAAATTTTCCGCTGGTGGTGTGGCAGACCGGTTCCGGCACCCAGTCCAACATGAACGTCAACGAAGTGCTGTCAAACCGCGCCATCGAAATACTGGGCGGCGAGATGGGTTCGAAAAAGCCGGTGCATCCCAATGATCATTGCAATATGGGGCAATCGTCGAACGACAGTTATCCGACCGCCATGCATATTGCGGCGGTGACAGAAATCACCCGCAATCTGATTCCGGCGCTGGAATATCTGCACAAGGCACTGGAGGCCAAATCCAAAGCCTGGGCGAAGATTATCAAGATCGGCCGCACCCATACCCAGGACGCCACTCCCCTGACGTTGGGCCAGGAATTTTCCGGCTACGCCAAGCAGGTTGAATATGGCGTCAAACGCGCGAAGGGCGTGCTGCCGCGTCTGTGCGAACTGGCCCAGGGGGGCACAGCGGTCGGCACCGGGCTGAACTCCCGCAAGGGTTTTGACAAACTGATCGCCGCCGAAATCGCCAAAATCACCAAACTGCCGTTTGTCACCGCCCCCAACAAGTTTGAGGCGCTGGCCGCCCATGACGCCGTGGTCGAGGCGCATGGCGCGCTGAACACCATCGCCGTCAGCCTGATGAAGATCGCCAATGACATCCGTCTGCTGGGCTCGGGGCCGCGCAGCGGGCTGGGCGAACTGTCCCTGCCGGAAAATGAACCGGGATCCTCGATCATGCCGGGCAAGGTCAATCCGACCCAGTGCGAAGCGCTGACCATGGTGTGCGCCCAGGTGATGGGCAATCAGACGGCGGTGTCGATTGCCGGCTCGAACGGGCATTTTGAACTGAACGTTTTCAAGCCGGTGATGATTTATAATCTGCTGCAATCCATTCGTCTGCTGGGCGACAGCGCCGTCAGCTTTGCGGATAATTGCGTCAAGGGCATCGTCGCCAACGACGACAATATCAAGGCGCTGTTGGGGCGTTCCCTGATGCTGGTGACGGCATTGGCCCCCAAAATCGGCTATGACAACGCCGCCAAGGTCGCCAAGACCGCCCACAAAAATGGCACTACCCTGAAACAGGAAGCGGTGGCTATGGGCCTGGTGACGGAAAAGGAATTCGACAGGCTGGTGCGGCCGGAGGATATGCTTGGGCCGAAATAGGCGGGCATGATGGGCGTCTCCACGCGACCTGACGAAGCCGGAGCTTCGCTACGGCGAAGCCAGATTAAGCGTTCGGTGACCCTTGCCGGCCACCGGACCAGTGTTTCACTTGAAGCCGCGTTCTGGGATGCGCTTCAGGATATTGCAAACCATCAGAACCGTTCCGTAAACGGGCTCATCGCCGAAATTGACGCGGCCCGCCCAACGGCGGCAAACGCCGAGTGCGGCCTCTCCAGCGCCGTTCGGCTCCATGTGCTGGCTTGGTACCGGGGCCGGGCTGGCAGCAATAATTTCGTCATTACGTAGTCCTGGAAACCCCGTACAAACGCGGGCGCTGCGCTGCTTCTTGTGATGCAGCGGATATGCCGCCCGCAACGAGAATCGGCGCGAACAGACGCCGCCTGGCATCATATTTTACCATGTAATCCGCCAACATGTGCGCTTCATCACTGTGTAACAGCCGCAGCATAGTTAAATGATCTTCACCACGACACGAATATTAACCAAACCGGGGAAATGGAAATGAAGATCACTCTGCAACAGACCATCATTATCAGCGCATTGTTGTTTGGCGCAGGTGCGCAGGCGGCGGGTTTCGCCACTGCCGGCAACGGATCACAGCCGGACCCCAACACCACTATCTGCATGGGTGCGAACGGCAGCGGACAAGCGGCTGAGCCTGCGAAAGAAAGCTGTGACGCTGGCGGCAAGGGCAATCTCAAGCCCTCTCTGCACCGCAACTTTTCGTAGCAAAGACAGACTAAACGTGGCTTTTCGGGACGCCGTTTTGTCCGGCGTCCGGTTAGGCCGCTCAACCCGACGTAATGTAGGATTTCAGCGCCTCGGCTTCGGCTTGGGTTTCGGCAAGACGGTTTTTCACCACGTCACCGATCGACACGATGCCCAGCAACCGGCCATTTTCCACTACCGGAATATGGCGAAAGCGGCCATGGGTCATGGCCTCCATTACCGAATGCAGCGTATCGCCCGGCGCGCAGGTGACAACGTCAACGGTCATCAGATCGCGCACCCGGCAATGCAGCACGGCCCCCGCTTCGCGCGCCAGGCCGTGCACCAGATCGCGTTCCGAAAGAATGCCGAGAATTTCGCCGCCCGCAGCCCGCACCAGCACCGAACCGATGCCGCGTTTAGAGAGCGTCCTTGCCGCCGACAGCGCCGAATCCTCCGGCCCGACGGAAATGACCTCACCCCCCTTGTCCCTCAAGATGTCGGCTACAAACATGTGCGCCTCCCGTCGTTGTGGTCAGGTTCGTCTGATCGTTGCTACGCCCAGACGCCCCAATCATGCGCTGTATCTGGCGATCTGACAAGAGGTGGCGCCGGGTGGTAAATAGTCCTGTTTACAACAGGTTCAGCCTTGAATGTTCGCGCGCCAGAAAGGCGCCCGACCAGGTGTTGCGGACCTCGGCTTCCAGTTCATCGAGAAAACGGTCCTCGTGTTCCGGATCATGGTGAAAGATTGCCAGACTTTTGACATTGGCCGCCTTGCACAGGCGGACACCTTCCTGCCATGTGGAATGGCCCCAGCCGATTTTGCCCGGAAATTCCTTGTCCGTATAGGTGCTGTCATAAATAACCAGATCCGCGCCTTCAATCAGGGCAAGGATGTTCTGGTCGGGTTTGCCGATGACATGTTCGGTATCGGTAACATAGCAGACCGATTTGCCGCGATGCTCGATTCGGTAGCCGGTGGCCCCATCCGGATGGTTCAGCAGCGCGGTCTTAATATTGATACGCGGGCTTAGCGCGAAATCTTCCCCGGCCTTGAAATCCACATAATTGACCTTGGCGTTCATGACTTCAAGCGGCACGGGAAAGAAGGGATGGGTCATCTGACCCGAAAACACATTGCGGATGTTCAGATCGCTGCGCAGATGCCCCGCCATGATCTCAAATTCATAGTCGGGATGAAACGCCGGCGCGAAGAACGGAAAGCCGCTGATATGGTCCCAATGGGTATGGGACATCAGGATGGTGGCGCGCTTGATATTTTTCTTCAGCAGCCAATGGCCGAGATTGCGCATTCCGGTGCCCGCGTCGAAAATGATCCGCTCTCCGCCACAGGCGATTTCAAGACAGCTGGTGTTGCCGCCATACTGAATATGATTGGCGCCCGGGCACGCAATGCTGCCGCGCACCCCCCAGAATTTTACCTTGAACGCCATTGTATAACTCCCGGCCTGTTGTCCCTGATGACCTGATTCACAATCACAGCCCTGTGACAGGATTAAATAAATGTATCCGCTGCGCCGCAATCCCCTATCAATCAAAAAAACAATTTATAGTCAAATACTTAACCAAATCTATAATATCTGACCGTATGATCAGCTGAGGTGATATCAATAATTAATAACTGTTTAGCAATCAGTTAACAAATTATTACGGTTTTTACTTACTTCGCCAGAATATTCTGACAAAAAACCGTCCGGCTGTGACGGCCATCACAGATATCGCCGGTATTTATCAAGATAGTGTATTAACCATCTCTTGCGCCATCGGGATTGCCGTATGGCAAGTGTTAAAGGAATGGCGCTATAAGTCTGTATGAAGCTGGCGCAGTCTACGGGAAAGATTGGAAATGACTGAAAATAAAGGGGTTGGCGCACAGGTCTATCCGGTAATCCTGTCCGGGGGTTCCGGCAGCCGCCTGTGGCCGGTCTCGCGCAGTCAGCACCCCAAACAGCTGCAACCCCTGATTTCAAAATTCAGCATGATACAGGAAACCGCATTACGGTTTGCCGACGCCAGCCGTTTTCCGGGGCCTGTCATCATCTGCAACCATGAACATCGCTTTATTATCGCGGAACAGCTGCGCGAATCCGAAATCCCGCCCAGCATGCAAATTCTGGAACCTGTGGGCCGCAATACCGCGCCTGCCGCCGCGGTTGCGGCCCTGTGCCTGCTGGCGAAGGATGCGGAAGCGATTTTACTGCTGATGCCGGCCGATCACGCCATCGCCGATCTGAACGCCTGTAACCAGGCGATCGAAACCGCCGCCAGCGCGGCCCAGGCGGGGTATCTGGTGACGTTCGGGATCAAACCTGACAAGCCGGAAACCGGCTTTGGTTACCTGAAGCAGGGCGTGGAAATTTTAGGCATAACCGGAACAATCACCCCTTACAGGGTTGAACGTTTTGTTGAAAAGCCCGATCAGGCGACAGCGGAAGTCTATTTGCAGTCGGGGGAATATTTCTGGAACAGCGGCATTTTCATGTTCCGGGCCAGCCAGTTTCTGGAAATTCTGGGGCGCTTGCGCCCTGCCATGCTTGAGGCCTGCCGCGCCGCCGTCACCAGGGGCAAACATGATCTGGATTTCTTCCGCCTTGACGCCGCCGCTTTCAGCGCCTGTGAAGCGGATTCCATCGACTATGCGGTCATGGAACATGCGGACAATGTTGTCATGGTGCCAGTTGACATGGGGTGGAGCGATGTCGGTTCCTGGTCGTCACTGTGGGAAATAGGGGAAAAAGACGCCCACGATAATCTGTTGCAGGGGGATGTCATCGCCAATGGTTCGCGCGGCAGCTATATCCGCGCCGAAAGCCGCCTGGTAAGTGCTATCGGCGTTGAAAATCTGGTCATCGTTGAAACTTCGGATGCGGTGCTTGTCGCCCATCGCGACCAGACGCAGCTGGTCAAGGAAATGGTGGATGAGCTGAAGGCGCGCAACCGCGATGAACACGCCCTTCATCGGCGGGTCTACCGGCCCTGGGGATTTTATGAAGGCATCGCCGAAGGCGACCGGCATCAGGTCAAACATCTGATGGTCAAGCCGGGGGGCAAACTGTCCCTGCAGATGCACCATCATCGGGCGGAACACTGGGTCGTGGTCAGCGGCACGGCGCGCGTCATCCGCAACGACGAAGTGCATCTGCTGGCTGAAAACGAATCCATTTACCTGCCGCTCGGCTGCCGCCATCGGCTGGAAAATCCCGGAAAACTGCCGCTCAGCGTCATTGAAGTGCAGTCCGGCGGGTATCTCGGCGAAGACGATATTGTGCGCCTGGAAGATGTTTATCAGCGTGAAGACAAAGCCGCAGAATAAGGCGGCTCTGTCTGATTCAGCTTATCGAAGACTGGCGCAGAAGCGCTGGATGCGTTCACAGGCCGCAGTCAGCGCCCCGGTGGAGGTTGCGTAGGAAATCCGGAAATGCGGGGCCAGCCCAAAGGCCGATCCCTGCACCACGGCAACCCCTTCGGCCGCCAGCAATTCCTTCACGAAATCCTCGTCGGTTTCGATCACCTGGCCGCCGGGGGTTTGCTTGCCGATACACCCGGCGCAGCTTGGATACACGTAAAACGCGCCTTCGGGCAGCGGGCACTGAATGCCCGCCGCCTGATTGAGCATCGAAACCACGAGGTCGCGGCGCTCCTGAAATATTTTTGCCCGCACGGGGATAAAATCCTGGGTCCCGTTCAGCGCCTCGACCGCCGCGCACTGGGAAATGGATGACGGGCTGGAGGTGGATTGCGACATGACGTTGGCCATCGCCTTGATCAGTATCTCAGGCCCGCCGGCATAGCCAATCCGCCAGCCGGTCATCGCATAGGCCTTTGAGACGCCGTTCATGGTCAGTGTCCGGTCATATAATTTTGGCTCGACCTGGGCGATGGTGGCGAACTTCATGCCGTCAAACAGCAGATGCTCATACATATCATCCGCCAAAGTCCATACATTGGGATGGCGCACCAGCACATCAGTCAACCCCTTGATCTGGGCGTGGGAATAGGCCGCCCCGGAAGGGTTGCTGGGTGAATTGAAAATAAGCCATTTGGTTCTGGGCGAGATGGCCTTTTCAAGCGCCCCGGGCGTCATGCGAAAACCGGTTTTGATGCTGGTTTCCACAAACACGGGCGTTGCGCCCGCCATCAGCACAATGTCGGGATAGGAGACCCAGTAGGGCGCCGGGATGATCACCTCATCGCCGGGATTGAGGGTCGCCATCATGGCGTTGAAGATGATCGGCTTGCCGCCGGGCGCTACGGAAATTTGCGACGGCTTGTACTCCAGGCCATTTTCGCGCCGGAACTTGGCGACGATCGCCAGCTTCAGCTCCGGCGTCCCGTCAACATTGGTGTATTTGGTCTCGCCCCGCTGAATGGCGGCAATCGCCGCCGCCTTGATATTGTCGGGCGTATCAAAATCCGGCTCGCCTGCGCCCAGGCCGATAATGTCACGCCCCTGGGCGGTCAGTTCACGGGCCAGCTGACTGACCGCCATGGTGGCGGAGGGTTTGATGCGCGACAGCGATTGGGCAAGAAACGACATGGGAATTCTCCGTAAGGTTTGCGGCCAACCTAAACATGCCGCAGTCAGTGTGCAATGCGTCCTAAAGTATTTTTTCGAATTGATTGCCCTGGGACATCCAGCGCAATTCACCGCTGGCAATGGCGAACCAGGCCCCGTGCAGCCGCACCCGGCCGTCATGGATGGCGCCGCGCACAAATGGAAAGCCTGTAAGATTTTGTAATGAATGGCCGATTGCCGCTAATTCAAGCGCCTGCTGCAGGGCTGCCGTGTCTGCACCGGGATTATCCGCCAGCACCGCATCACGGGTTTGCGAAATCATATCGACCCAGGGGGCAATGAATTTGCCAACCGGCCGCGACGACAGGCTGGCGGCAATACCGCCGCACTGGCCATGGCCCATTATGACGATGTCCTGCACCCCAAGGTTTTCAACGGCGAATTCGATTGCGGCGGATGTGCCATGATAGCCGCCATTTTCTTCATAGGGCGGAACCAGATTGGCGACATTGCGGACCACAAACAACTCGCCCGGTCCGGCGCTGAAGATGGTTGCGGGGTCAACCCGGCTATCGGCGCAGGCAATCATCATGACGCGCGGCGTCTGGCCCTCGGCCAGGCGGCGATAAAGCGCCGCCTGTTCGGCCAGATGCGCGTCCTTGAATTGACGGTAGCCGTCTCGCAGACTGTCCGGGATCATTATCAAATCCATTTTTGCGTTAAAGGGGTGTAACAGGGGGTGCCGTATGCGGCCGGGCATGCTATACGCTAATCCTGGTCCAAAGCCCATCCCCCCGGATATGCAGTGAAAATGAAAAATCCAGATAATTCCAGCCGTAACATCACCAGCAAGAACGACCGCGAGGCGCGTCAGGCCGAGGCCCTGCGCGCCAATCTGCGCCGCCGCAAAGCCTTTGCCATCAAAAACCCGTCGGCCCCGGAGACGGATAAGGAACCGGAACCGGAGAAACCTGTTGGATAGGCTGGTTATGACGGGCGGCAGGCCGCTTTCCGGCGCCATCCCCATCAGCGGCGCCAAGAATGCGGCGCTGCCATTGATGACGGCCAGCCTGCTGACCGCCGATCCCCTGACCCTGCGCAATATCCCCGATCTGGCGGATATCACGACCCTGAGTGAAGTGCTGAGCGAACACGGAACTGAAATCACCCTGCGCAAACAGGATGGCGCCCGTATTTTGCGTCTTGCCACCCCGGAAATCACCAGCGCTGTCGCCCCTTATGATCTGGTGCGCAAAATGCGCGCCAGCATTCTGGTGCTGGGGCCGTTGCTGGCCCGCCATGGCGCGGCGCGGGTGTCGCTGCCCGGCGGCTGCGCGATCGGGACGCGGCCCGTTGATCTGCATCTCAAGGGGATGGAGGCGATGGGCGCCAAAATCGAGCTGGATCAGGGCTATATTAACGCCACTGCGCCAAAGGGCCTTCAGGGCGCCGAAATCCGGTTTCCATTCGTGTCCGTGGGCGCCACGGAAAATCTGCTGATGGCGGCGGCGCTGGCGCACGGCGACACCGTACTGGACAATGCGGCGCGCGAACCGGAAATCGGCGATCTTGCCTGCTGCCTTATCGCCATGGGTGCGCGCATCGAAGGGGCGGGGACCGAAACCATTCGCATCAAGGGCGTGGCCAAGCTGCATGGGGCGGATCACCAGGTGCTGCCGGACCGCATCGAGGCCGGAACCTATGCCCTGGCGGCTGCCGCTGCGGGCGGCGATGTGCTGCTGACCCAGACCAGGCCGGACGCCCTGGGCGCGTTGCTGGAATTGCTGGCCCAGGCGGGCGCAGCGATTGACCGCACCGAGAATACGCTGCGCATCCGTCGCGATCCTGCCCGCCGTCTGCAGGGGGTGGACGCCATGACGGCGCCGTTCCCCGGCTTCGCCACTGATTTGCAGGCGCAGTTCATGGCCTGCATGATTACCGCCAGCGGCGCGTCCATGATCAGTGAAACCATATTCGAAAACCGCTTCATGCATGTGCCGGAACTGATGCGCATGGGGGCGAATATCAATCTGCATGGGGGCACTGCACTGGTGCGCGGGGTCGATAAATTGCGCGGCGCCCCGGTGATGGCGACGGATTTGCGCGCCTCGGTCAGCCTGGTGATTGCGGGCCTCACGGCGCAGGATGAAACCACCGTCAACCGGGTATATCATCTGGACCGGGGCTATGAGCGCATCGAAACCAAGCTCAGCGCCTGCGGCGCCGATATTCGCCGCATACGGGATTAAAGTAGGGGATGACGCTGTGCAAAATCCGTTGAAACTCACGGCGTTGGACGTGGAAGATCTGGCGGTTGTTTCCGCCTGCCTTCAGGATGCAATCAGCCGGGTTGCCGATACGGCCTATGAACCCAAACGGCGGCGCTTTGCCATATTGTTCAACCGGTTCCGCTGGGAAAACGAGGCCAGTCCAAGTCTGGGCGGCTGGCTGGGGCCGCGAACACCGGAACGGGTGCGCTGCGCCGTGCATTTCGATGGGGTAACGGCCGTGCGCCACCGCAATATCAATCAGGCCAATCCGGAACAGCTGCTTGACCTGCTGGCCATCCAGCCAGAAGAACAGCGCGATGGCAGTGTGCGCATCCAGCTCATGTTTGCAGGCGGGCCTGAAATGCTGCTGGAGGCGGAATGCATTGACTGCTATCTGGAAGATATCAGCCAGCCATGGGTAGCAGCCGGGCGCCCAGAACATTCGACAGAAGTGTGATCGGACAATGCCATGCCGATACGGCTGAACAGCGCCGATGCCGGGTTTGAGGATGCGTTTCAAACGCTGCTCAAGGCCAAGCGGGAAATATCCACAGACGTAAATCACGCTGTCGCGGATATTCTTGGTAATGTCGCCGCACGCGGCGATGCGGCGCTGCTGGAATATACGGCGCGCTTTGACCGTCTGACGCTTGCCCCGTCCCAGCTGGCATTCAGCGCGGCGGAAATCAGCGCCGCCATTGCCGCATGTGATCGAAAGGCGCTGGATGCGCTGGAACTGGCGGCGGCGCGCATCGAGGCGTATCACCGGCGTCAATTGCCGCACGATGATCTCTATACAGATCATTTGGGGGTGGAGCTTGGCCATCGCTGGACAGCACTTGGGGCCGTGGGCATGTATGTGCCGGGCGGCACGGCGTCCTATCCCAGCTCGGTCCTGATGAACGCGATCCCGGCCAGGGTTGCAGGTGTGCCGCGCCGTGTCATGGTGATGCCCACACCCGATGGCAAATTCAATCCGCTGACGCTGGCGGCGGCGCGCCTTGCAGGCGTGCATGAAATCTACCGCGCCGGCGGGGCGCAGGCCGTGGCCGCTCTGGCCTATGGCACTGAAACCATTGCCGCCGTAGATAAAATTACCGGCCCGGGCAATGCCTATGTCGCCGCCGCCAAGCGCCAGATTTTTGGCGCGGTGGGCATAGATATGATCGCAGGCCCGTCGGAAATTCTTGTCGTGGCGGACGCAACTAACGATCCGTCCTGGATCGCCGCTGACCTGCTGTCCCAGGCCGAACATGACACCAGCGCCCAGTCCATTCTGCTGACCGATGACGCCGCCTTTGCCGATGCCGTGGTGGCGGCCATAGCGGCGCATCTGCAAACCCTGCCGCGCGCCGCCATTGCCGCAGAAAGCTGGGAAAGGTTTGGCGCGATCATTGTTGTGAACAATCTGAATGACGCCCCCGCTTTGATTGACCGCATTGCGCCGGAACATCTGCAGCTGGCGGTCGATGATCCGCGCGCCCTGATGGCGAAGGTGCGCAACGCGGGCGCGATTTTTCTGGGCCGTCACACGCCTGAAGCCATTGGCGATTATATTGCCGGACCCAACCATGTGCTGCCCACGGCGCGGGCGGCGCGGTATGCCTCGGGCCTGTCGGTGCTGGACTTCATGA